>JAJPJZ010000325.1 GCA_021323935.1 Terriglobia bacterium
CGGCAGGGAAGCAGACTAACCCGCTCCGCTGGGGAAGTGGAAGACGCACAACTGCTGCGAGGCGATGGCGACGCCGTCGCGCGTGGCGGGTTTAAAGTGCCATTTCTGTAAGGCGCTGAGCACGCGCTCATCGATGCCATAGCCCAGCCGCTGCACCAGCTTGGTGCCGGTCAGGTTGCCGCGCTCATCAATTGTGATCTCGATGATCACCGAGCCTTCAACGCCGGGCGGCATCTCGTTACGCGAGATGACCGGCACCGGGCCCACGATCGGCAGCGCCGGCTTCACCTCAGGTCCGCTGAGCGGCCCCTGGGCAAGCGAGCCGTAGAGCGAGCCGGCGCGCGGGCCGTGAACCTCGCTATCGGCCTGCTGGCCCACCGAAGTCTGGTCATCGGCCGCACGTACGGGCGGCGCAACCGGCGAAGGCAGCGTCATCGCCTTGTTGGGCTGCCGGGTCGGCTTGCGGGTCGGCCGCCGCGCTATGTGGCGCGGCACTTCAGCGCCCGGCGCCGGCGTAAGGTCGTCAAAGCCGTTCCGCGGCAGATAAATAGATGTGATGGTTGATTTGCCGCCTTCTCCTCGCGCTACCTCCGAGAGGCTGACGAACACCGGCGTCTCAGGCCAGACCAGCAGCAGCAAGGCCGCCGTGTGCAGGGCAAACGAAGCAAGCTGCGAAAAGCGCAGCCGAACGCTGCCGGAATAGCGAAGCTCTGGAAACATTGCTGTCGCCCCGCTGCTTAGACGCGCCAGCCGGGCCCTCGCTTCCAGAATTCTACCCGGATTTAAAGGCGGCGTGAGTATAATCGCGGGCGCGTCAACAGAACCTAAGTCATTACCGAAGGCCCGGAGATTCGCTTGTCCTCTCAATCGGTGAGCCTGAGCGTACCTGGCAGCGCCCGGCCAAATTCCTTCCTGCTGCGCAGCGCAATCGTGGCTGCTATCGGCGGCCTGCTGTTCGGGTTCGACACCGTGGTTATTTCCGGCACCACGCAGGCGGTGCGCGATGTTTATGCGCTATCGAACTGGCTGCTGGGCGTGTATGTGTTCAGCGGCCTGGTGGGCACGATTGTGGGCGCCGCCGCCGGCGGGCTGCTGGCCGATGCTTACGGGCGCCGCGCCAGCCTGCGCATCCTTGCCGTGATGTACCTGATTTCAGCGGTGGGCTGCGCCCTGGCATGGAGCTGGCCATCGTTGCTGGCGTTTCGCGTGCTCGCCGGCCTGGGCATTGGCGGCTCTTCCGTGATCGGCCCCATGTACATCACGGAAGTTGCGCCTGCTGCCTGGCGCGGGCGGCTGGTCGGGCTGTTCCAGTTGAACATCGTCACCGGGATTTTGATTGCCTACCTTTCAAATTACCTGGTTGGCCAGGCCGGCCTCGGCGGCGAGGAATGGCGCGTAAAGCTGGGCGTTGCCGCCATACCGGCGCTGGTGTTCCTGGCGCTGCTGTTCACCATTCCGCGCAGCCCGCGCTGGCTGGTGACGCGCGGCTTGGTTGATGAAGCGCGCGAAACTCTGCGGCGCACCGGCGAGCCCAATTACCGCGAAGAAATCGAGCAGATCCAGAACGACATTGCGCAGAGCCGGCAAAAAACGTCGGAGCCGCTGTTTCGCGCCAAGTACAGGCTGCCGGTGTTCCTGGCCATCACGATTGGGCTGTTCAATCAGCTCACCGGCATCAACGCGCTGCTTTATTACGCCAACGATATCTTCGGCCGCGCCGGCTTCAGCAAAACTTCAGGCGACCTGGGCGCCGTAATCATCGGCTTCACCAATTTTGTGCTGACGGTCGTGGCGCTTTCCATGATCGACAAGCTTGGCCGCAAGAAGCTGCTGCTGATCGGTGCTGCCGGTTGCGCCGCCTGCCTGTTCGGCGTGAGCGCCGTGTTCTTCCACGCGGCTCCGCCTTCGGCGCTGCTCCCGTTCTTTGTGGCATTCATCGGGTTCTTCGCGTTTTCGCAAGGCGCGGTGATCTGGGTTTACCTGGGCGAAGTTTTCCCCACCAACGTGCGCGGCAAGGGCCAGAGCCTCGGCAGTTTTTCGCACTGGTTCATGAACGCGCTGATCTCGCTCATCTTTCCCACCATGGCCGCGCGTTCAGGCGGATACCCGTTTCTGTTCTTCGCAGTCATGACTGCAGTGCAGTTCTTCGTGGTGCTTTCCATTTATCCCGAAACCAGCGGAGTGCCGCTTGAAGAGATGCAGGCCCGAATGGGCGCTCATTGATATCGGAGGCGAAGCCGGCGGCAATCGCCGCACCAATTACGCGCTGCGAAGCGCCTGCGCTTAACTAAGCGGCGGCGTTTTTGCGCTCTCATGTCGTTGTCGCTTCTGGTTGTTTCTTTGTCCGTTGCCTCTTGTTGTGGCTTGAGCCGTAAGCTTTGGCTGCGCTGTGGTGGACCATGAATGTGTTGGGAGTCGATATCGGCGGCACCAAGGTTGCTGCCGGCGTGGTGGATGATGGCGGGCACATCCTGCAGCAGTTCCGTGCGCCGATGTCGGCGCGCGGCAGCGCTGAAGAAGGCTTTGCCGCGGTCGGAGCCGCAATCGCTGGCTTGCGTGCCGCCGGGGCCCGCTTCGAAGCCATCGGCATCGTCTCGCCCGGGCCGCTCGATCCGTGGCAGGGAATCGTGATCAATCCTCCCAACCTGCCGTGCTGGCGCAATTACCCGCTGGCAGACGCGGTGCGAAGCAAGTTCAGCATGCCGGCGCTGCTCGACAATGACGCCAACGCCGCCGCCTTGGCTGAGGCGATGTGGGGCGCGGGGCGCGGCTATTCGCAGGTGTTTTACGCGACGCTCGGCACCGGGATCGGGACCGGCATCGTCTTCAACGGCCGCATCCATCATGGCCGCACCGGCGCTGCTGCCGAAGGCGGCCACCTCACCATCGACTACCATGGCCCGCTCTGCGGATGCGGCAAGCGCGGCTGCATCGAGGCGCTGGCCTCCGGGCCTGCACTCGCCGAGCGCGCCCGCCGCGCCGCCGCTGACAGTACATCAGGCGCGCTGCTGCGGCTGGCCAAAGGCGACCCGGCCGGCATCACGACCGAGCTGGTTGCCGAGGCTTTCCGCGCCGGCGATTCGGTGGCCACGGCAGTGCTCCGCCAGACCGCTGAACTGCTGGCCATCTGGCTCGGCAACATCATCGATTTGCTGGAGCCTGAGGTCATGGTGATCGGCGGCGGAGTGAGTGAGCTGATGAGCAGCTTCTTTCCCTACATCAAGGACCTGCTGCCGCGCTGGAGCATCAACCAGCGCTGCGCTGAAATTCCGCTGCTGCGCGCCCACTACGGCGCCGACGCCGGAATCGCGGGTGCTGCGGCGCTGTGCTTCGCCGCCGAGCGCGGCGCGCCGGCTTGATCGCTGTTGTATCGTTTTCTGCGCAGGTCCTGCCGTGTTCCAAGTTCCCGAACAGTTCAACGCCGCCGCATACTTCATCGATCGCCATATCGGCGAAGGCCGCGCTGAAAAAATCGCCATCGAGGGCTTCGCCGGACCGGACCAGGCTGGCGAGCGCATCACCTATCGCGAGCTTTTCGAGAACGTCAACCGCTGCGGCAATGCATTGCGCGGGCTCGGGCTTCGCCGCGAAGAGCGAATTGCGCTGCTGCTGCTCGATTGCCGCGAATTCTTCTATTCGTTTTTTGGCGCCATCAAGATGGGCGCCGTGCCGGTGCCGCTGAACACGCTGCTGAAACCGGCCGACTACGAATACCTGCTGAACGATTGCCGCGCCTCAATCGCGATTGTGAGCGAAGCGCTGCTGCCGCAGCTTGCCGCCATCAGCGGCCGCTCGCTGCCTTACCTGCACAATGTGCTGGTGGTGCGCGATCACAGCAGCAAGCGCAGCGACAGCGACGACCGCGACTTCCGCAGCGTGATTGCGGCGCAACCCGCCGAGCTGGCGCCTGAGCCCACGAACAAAGATGATGCCGCGTTCTGGCTCTATTCATCCGGCAGCACTGGCCGCCCGAAAGGCTGCGTTCATCTGCAGCACGATATGGCGGTTGCCGCTGAGCATTATGCGGTTCAGGTACTCGGCATCAACGAACGTGACCGGTGCTTCAGCGTGGCCAAGCTGTTCTTCGCCTACGGGCTCGGCAACGCCGGATATTTTCCGCTCACCGTGGGCGCAACCTCGATCCTGTGGCCGGGGTCAACTCATCCCGCCAACGTCTTCGCCTGTATCGAGCGCCACAAGCCGACGCTGTTCTTTTCCGTGCCGAGCAATTTTGCGGCGCTGCTGATGCACGCCGACGAGCAGGAGCGCGCATCGCGGCGGCGCTTCGACCTGGGCAGCATTCGCTGGGCGGTATCAGCCGGCGAGGCGCTGCCGCCCGCCATCTATCACCGCTTCCGCGAGCGGTTCGCTGTTGAAATCCTCGATGCCATCGGTTCAACCGAGGCGCTGCACATGTTCATCGCCAATCGCCCGGGGGCGGCCAGGGCGGGATCGAGCGGCCAGCTCATCCCCGGATACGGCGCCCGCATCGTTGACGAAAACGAGCAGCCGGTGAAGCCCGGCGAAATCGGCAACCTGTTCATCAACAGCGACGCCGTGTGCGCCTTTTACTGGAACCAGCACAAAAAGAGCCGGCAGACGTTTCGCGGCGAGTGGCTGCGCACCGGCGACAAGTATCGCCAGGACGAGGACGGCTACTTCTGGTACGCCGGCCGCTCCGACGACATGCTGAAAGTCAGTGGGATGTGGGTGAGCCCGGTGGAGATTGAAGCCGCGCTGATCGAGCATCCTGCGGTCAGCGAGGCCGCCGTGGTATCCAGGGAAGACGGCGACGGGCTGCCGAAGCCGGCAGCTTACGTGGTGCTGCGCAATGGCTCCAAGCCCACTGACGCGCTGGCGCACGAACTGCAGGAATTCGTGCTGGCACGCCTGGCGCACTACAAGCGCCCGCGCTGGATTAACTTTGTGGATGAGCTGCCGAAGACCGCAACCGGCAAGATCCAGCGCTTCCGCCTGCGGGGAACCCGCACGCCGCCCTAGCGGGCCGCCATGTCTGTAGAATGGGCCACACTGAGCAATACGCGTCAGGAGGACAGACGATGAAATTACCAATTGCAGGAGCACTGGCTCTGCTGATGTCGGTTGGCACTTTCGCAGCCGGCCAAAAAACAATGAACGCAGCATCCGCCGTCGGCCGCTGGCGGCTGAACGTCGAGAAGTCAGACTTTGGGCAAATGCCCGCGCCAAAGTCAGGGACATTGAATATCACGGCAGACAGTGCGGCCTCGGCGAAGTGGAATGCAACTATCGCCTACGCCGACGGCAAGAAGGAAACCTACACCTACTCGGGCGCCGAAGACGGCAAGCCGCACCCGGTCATGGGCGATAATCCCTGGAAAACCATCGCCTACAACCGCACGGGCAACATGGTTTCAAGTGACCAGGTCACACTGAAAGACGGCAGCTCCCTCAAGCAGGAGTTCACCATCGAAGGCGACACCATGACGATCAAGAACACCGCCGCGCAGGGAAGCGGCACCGAAGTTTGGGAACGTGTGAAAGGCCCATCAGCAAAGTAGGCAGGAGGTTCGGCGGGCGCGGCTAAGCTCCGCGCCCTTTGATCGCCGCAAGCGATTGCTCCTTCACGCCGGCGCCACCACGCCCAAGTTCCATGAGCCGCGCGGCAAAGTTCAAGATCCGGGCCGCCGCAGCTTCCACCACCACTCCACGAGAATGAATGTTTGAGATCAGGTTGCGGTCGGCATCGGTTTGCCCTGCTGCCGGCCGATACGCCATGTACGCTGATAGGCTTTCCGCGGTGGCAAGCCCGGGCCGTTCACCTATCAGCAGAACTGCGACCGTGGGGCGCAGCAGCTCGCCGATCTCATTGAGGATGCCGACGCGGCAATGCCGGGTCACGAATGGCCGCCCAATCGTCCACCCGCGCTGCTTTGCGCCGGCAATCAGGAGCGGCAAAAGCTTTGGAACCTGCTCGGCCACGGCCGTAACCGACAATCCATCTCCGATTGCGATCTGCAAATCTGCGCCCTGAACGCACAGCTCTCGGATTGACGCCCGCGCCGAATCGCTGAACCTGCGGCCCGACTCCGGATTGCGCAGGTATTCGGATTTGTTATTTGCGGCGCTCTGCACTTCGAAGATCCTGTAGCGTTCGAGGAATCCGGCGCCGAGGTCGCGCTCGAGCTCAAGCTCGGTTCTGACCGCGTCAGCGGCGGCAGCCTGCGCGGCGCGCAATTGCAGTTGCGTTGCGGTGCGGTAGGCAGCGCCGCAGCGGCCCACAAAAAGCCGCGCCGGTGTGCGCTGGCGAATGCGACCGAGCGCCGCCGAGTGCCCGAGCTCCAGCTCATCACTCGCCATCGCTTGCTCCGGCCGCCATGGCCAGCTCCAGCTTTGCGGTGAGCTGCTTGCGCGCCGGCGCGGTCATCGCCGCCGGCCGGCCATCGCGATGAATTCCCATGCGCTCAAGCCACGCCGCAAATTCCGGCGCCGGCCGCAAGTTCAAAAGCTGCCGCAGCGAAAGCGCGTCATGGAAGCTGGTGGATTGGTAATTCAGCATCACATCGTCGCCGCAAGGCAGCGCCATAAAATAATTGCAGCCTGCCAGCGCGAGCAGAAGCATGAGGTTCTCAACCGAGTTCTGGTCGGCGGCGGCGTGGTTGGTGTAGCAGACGTCGCAACCCATCGGCAGCCCCAGCAGCTTCCCCATGAAGTGGTCTTCCAGGCCGGCGCGGATAATCTGGCGCTCGTCGGCCAGGTATTCAGGACCAATAAATCCCACGACGCTGTTCACCAGGAAGGGATCGAACTCGCGCGCGACGCCGTATGCGCGCGCTTCCAGCGTGAGCTGGTCCACTCCGTGGTGCGCCCCGGCTGAAAGCGCGCTCCCCTGGCCGGTTTCAAAGTACATCACCTGGTCGCCTGCCCACTCTACGCGGCGCGATTGGTGGCTGGCCAGCACCTGCGCGCGCCCATCTTCCAGCATCGCCAGCGAAATGCCGAAGCTGCGGTTCGCTGCTTCGGTGCCGGCAATCGATTGGAACAGCAGGTCCACCGGCGCGCCGCGCTGCAGCGCTTCGATTTGCGTGGTGATGTGCGCCAGGCAGCACGCCTGCGTGGGGATTTCATAGATCGTGATCAGCCGCTCGAGCGCCCTCAGAATCGCTCCCACCGATTCAATCGAATCCGTCGCGGGATTAACTCCGATAACCGCATCACCGCATCCATAAAGCAGGCCATCGAGCGTTGCGAGAAGAATTCCGCCGATGTCATCGGCAGGATGGTTCGGCTGAAGCCGCGTGGCCAGCACTCCGGGCTCGCCAATGGTATTGCGGCAACGCGTCACGTTGCGCACCTTGGCAGCCGCGAGAATCAGGTCGCGATTGCTCATGATCTTCGCCAGCGCAGCCGCCATCTCGGGCAGGATGGCGCGATGGAGCTTCGCGATCACCTCACCCGAGGTTGCATCGTCGAGCAGGAACTCACGAAATTCGCCCACCGTCTGGCTGCGGATTCCGGCGAAGCCCTGCTGATCATGCCGCTCCAGCAGCAACCGGCTTACGTCATCATCATCAGGATCGATCAGGGGGTGGGCGGCGATTTCGGCGAGAGTAACGTCGGCGAGCGCCCGCTTGGTCTGCACTCGCTCGCGTTCGCTCGTAGCCGCAATGCCGGCGAGCTGGTCGCCCGATTTCTCTTCGTTGGCTTTCGCGAACAGCTCACGCAAGGCGAAATGGCGCTCGGCCGGCATTCAGCAACTCTGAGTGGTTCGATGCAGCTTACGCCCAAAAGCAAAAACGGGACGCTCGCGCGCCCCGTCCTGAAAAACGCCAGAATTCTTAGAGAGCCTGAACGTTTTCGGCCTGCCAGCCCTTCTTGCCTTTGACCACGTCGAACTGGACTGCCTGTCCCTCCTGCAAGCTGCGGAATCCATTGGTCTGGATCGCGCTGTAGTGGACAAAGACGTCTTCGCCGTTCTGACGGGTGATGAAACCAAACCCTTTGGCATCGTTAAACCACTTAACTGTGCCTTGTTCCATGATGTTGCGTGTTTCCTTTTGCGTGAATTACGTCGGTACTTACAGGTTCCGGCAGGTTAGTGAGGCAGGAAGTGCTTCGCAGAACTCGCTTGGATCCGTTCAGTTTCGAACGCAGAACCATTATAGCTCAATTTGGGAAAAAATCCCGGCAAAAATCCTGCGGAATCAGCGGTTCTCCTTTAGAATGAGACGCTTGCCACCGAGGCTCCAATCGCGTCTTTAACCAGCTCCTGCCGCGTGGCAGCCTCGCCCTGCACCGCCCTGACGCGGCGCGCGCCAATGTTGACCGGCTCAAGCTGCAGCACTTTTTTGCGTTCCACCTCGATGCGATAGCGGAACCACTCAGTTCGAAACAGCCGCCCTGAGGCGTAGAAGGTGACGCAAGCCGCAATTTCGCCCTCAAAGTCATCGCCAGTGCAGGCAAACAGGTGCCCGCCCAGGTCCTGCGTCCAGGTGCCGCCTCCCACCAGCGGCTCGTTCAGCGAAGTGCGCAGCGAAGGCACCGCCATCGATAAGCGCCGCAGTTGCACAATCTGCAGCAGCACCGAAATTCGCGCCAGGTTGGTAACCACGATCTTGACAGCGCCGGAATCAAGCCGTTCGAGCTTGATGTGCAGCTCGGGCGACCACTGCCGCTCGAACTCCTCGCGGGCCAGCGCAAGGCTTTTGTCGTTGGCCTCGGCATAGCGCAAGGTGGCGCGCGCCAGAATGATGCTCAAAATCGTGGTCGTAATGGTGGCGACCAGCGGAACATAAGCGAAGATGGTGTTGAGCACCGCCGTGTGCTGGCTAAGCCATTGCGTATCCAGAGGAATATGCATGCCGGGCTCCGTGTCTGCGGCTATTTTCCGCGAAATCGCCGATTTTCAGCCCCGGGAAGCAGCCGGGCGGTTCACAAGGGTACGGCGCGGTGCTCGGTCTATCGTCATCTTGAACCTGGCTTTTCAGGTCCATATTCGCGGTGCAGGGCCGCTCAGCGAACCGCCGCTTCAAGCTCAAAACTGGTCGCGGCCTCGGCCGCCAGCGCCGTTTCCTCGGCGCAGATCAAGTCGTAAAGCTGTTCATATTGATCGGCCATTCTGCGGGCTGAATGGTTTGCCGCGACATGCTCGCGGCAGGCGTGGGGCGAAATTGTCCCGAGCTCATGCATCGCCTGCACCATGGCTTGGGTTGAGCCGGCAGTGAAGCCGGTTTGGCCGTCGAGCACAACTTCGGGCAGGGCGCCATTGCGAAAGGCGATTGCAGGCGTTCCGCACGCCATGGCTTCCAGGCACACCAGCGAGCTGGTTTCCTGCGCCAGGCTGGGCATCAGCAGCGCGCGAGCGTGGCGGAGCACTTCGATTTTGCGTGCGAAGCTGGGGCTGCCGATGAACTCGCAAGCGGCGGTCAGCCGCGGCGCAACTTCGCCCTCGAAGTATTGGCGATCGCGTTCGTACAGGTAGCTGGGGCCCATGATGACCAGTTTCATCCCGGCCTGCCGCGCGGCCTCAACTGCGATGTGCAGGCCTTTTTCAGGGCAGATTCGCCCCAGCCACACCAGGTAATCGCGCTTTTCTGCGGTAAAAGGGAAGCGCTCCAGCGGAATGCCGTTGCGCACTACGCTCATGCGAGGCAGGTCGGCAAACGATTTGGCCTGCGTTCGCGAGACGCAGTTGAAGTAAACATTGCCGGGAATATTCTCGAACAGTTCTGCAGCGTAAAACGAGCGCGGCAGGTGCAGCGTGACCAGCACCGGCACGTCAACTGCAGCGGCATGGCGCCAGAATCTTCCGCCTTCGTCGTGCACCAGGCTCACCGGCCGGCCTGATTCCTCAGCCTCGCGCAAAAAGCCCAGCACGCGCGCATTGTGCTCGGCATCACGCTCGCGCAGTTGATCGAACGAGAGCGCCGCAGATCCGGTCGAAAGCAGTGTGCCCGCAACCTCAGACCCGGCGCATGCTGCGACCGTGGTGCGGCAGTTCCGGCGCGCCATTTCGCGCTCCAGCACATAAAGCATCTGCTCGGCGCCGCCACAGCTCTCATCGCTGACCGTAGCCATGGAATAGGCCACATACAGAATGTGTCGCGGGCCGCGCCGGCCAGCTTCAGGTTGGATTCGATTGCGGTTCGGTGTCCTCAGCACAAGGTCGGACCAGGGGTCCTGAAGGCAGAATCCCCGGTGACGGCCTGCATGCCAAGTAATTTGAAAGGTGTCAGCGTTACGAATGGAATCAGCGCCGGCGGCTCACACTGCGGCTTTGGCTGCCTGCGCGGGCCGTGCGGAACGTTATGGAATATCGCGCCTGCTCGACCGGCGGAATGCTGTGCTGGAACTTCCAGCGCGCGGCTCCCTGCATGACGTAAAGCGACCGCGGTGCCAGGACTACGGACGCAATCCTGCCCTCGGCGCGGTAAGGCTTGAAACGCATCCGGCAACTGCTGCCCAGCGAAATGCCGACGATCTGCTCAAACTGCGGCACGTCACGATGCCAGCCAATAGGCGCGCTGGGCGGGTATTCAGTGATGACGGCTTCGATGAATTCTTCGCTTCCCAGGCCTGCGGCTGCGGCCGCGCGCCCGCGCACGGCCGCCAGGAACTCAGGGATTGCCGCAGCCGGCGAGGTTTTTCGGCTGCCGAAATCGTATTCCCAGCCGTACTCCACAATGCGGCGGCGGGCGATGTAGCCGTGGAAATCAAACGGCCGAAACTCGAGGCCAGCGATGCCGCCGAGCAGGCTTGTCTCTTCGGCTTCCGTCAGGAAATCCGGAACGTAGGCGAAGCCTTCGGGCAGCGGAATCGAAGTTGGGCTCTTTCGCGGCACCCTACCGATTTGATGAAACTTACCGGCGTCCAGGAGCGCCCGCTTGCACCCTGAAAGCAGCCTATTGTTTCTTTGCCCCCTTGGCCGGCTTGGCTTTCGGGCCGGCTGAGAAGCTGCATTGCGGATCTTCGAGCGTGCTGGCAGGCACCTGCAGCGGGCTCACATTGTTCTTGTTGAGCAGCGCATTGAAGGCGACCAGGTCCTGTGACTGCATCTTTTTCCAGGCTTCGACGGTGGCGTCATATTTCTTGCAGGCATCTTCGAGGCTGTCAATCATCGCGTCGGTGGGCGCTTCATCCAGGCCCACCTGTGACGTGCTGACGATCGCGTTGAAGCTGCCGTTCAGCGTGTTGAATGGCGTAATTGTGCCCGGCGGCAGCGAGCTGCGTCCGCGCGGCCCAAAGCCGCCGCGCCCGCTGCGGTCGGCCGCCACGCCGCCGAACGTGGCCAGCTTCGTCTCGATCTCGCTGGTGGCTGCGGCCACTTCCGCCGCAATTTGCCTGGCCTTCAACGAGGCCACCTGCTGGCGCACGGCCAGCACTTCTGAGTTGCCGGCGTTGGCATTCCTGGCGCCTTCGTAGGCCAGCATCAGCATCCGGTTTTTTGCGCGCAGGTCGTTCATGACCTTCGCGCTCTCGCCCACGCGCGGATCGTTGCGCACCGTGACCTTCTGCGTATAGGTCTGGCCGTCAACCATCAGCTTGAGCGTGTAAACGCCGGGAATCACCTGCGGGCCATGCGGGCCGGGAGTAACGAATCCGCCCGGCGCCACATTCATTTGATTTTCCAGGTCAAGATTCAACGACGGCGGATCGTCGTAGCGCAGGTCCCAGTTGGTGCGGTTCGTTCCTACCTGCGTGGGCAGCGCCAGGTCCGAGCCTTTGGCCACCCAGTATTCCGGGTAAGGCCAGCGCTCGGGCAGCGCAGGAGGAATGCTCGACATGGTGCGAACCAGTCGTCCCTCAGCGTCGAATACCTGCATTTTGATTTCGCCCGAGGGCGGATGGCTGAGGTGGTAATACAAAATGGCGCCGTAAGGCGGATTTGCGGCGTGCGGCAACTCAGGATTGATGGGCTGGTCCCAGTTATCGCTTACGCGCGCCCGGATGGCATCGCCCGGCTTGAAGAAATACACCGGCGCCTGCGCAATGGCCTGCGACTTCGCTTGCGCGGCGATCTCGCGCAATGGCGTCGTGTCATCCAGCACATAGAAGCCGCGGCCATAGGTGCCGATCACCAGGTCGCTCATGTGGTCGTCGCTGTGAAACACCATGTCGCGAATTGATGTGCTGGGCAGGTTCTGCCGCAGCGATTGCCAATTCTCGCCATCGTCAAACGAGACGTACACCGTCGTCTCGGTGCCGGCAAACAGCAGCCCCTTCTGCGCCGGATCTTCGCGGACCGCGTTCACCCAGCTTCCGGTAGGCTGGTCGCTGGGCAAGCCATTCACGATCTTCGTCCAGCTCTTGCCGCCGTCATGCGTGCGCCAGATCAGCGGAATGTTGGGGCCAGGGAAGCTGGGCGCCTGCCCGGCAGGCCGCCCGGCGGCTGCGGCGCGGCCCGTAACGTAGGCCGTGCCGGCGTCTGCATGGCCCGCTTCAATCATGTTGAAGACCACCCCGGCGGCGTCCGGAAGGTTGCTTACGTTGTTCCAGTGCGCGCCGTTGTCCATAGTGTTGTAGATCTGCCCGTTGTTGCTCACTGTCCAGAACACGCCTTTGCGCACCGTTGAAATCGCAAAATCAGCGATGTAGGGCGCGGGCGGCGCGCCGCGTCCTGCAGGCGCCGCTCCGGCTTCCGAGGCAGGCGGCTCCGGCACAGGAGTGCCGCACGCAATCGGCGGCTTGCCTTTCTCGACCGTAAGGTCAGGGCTGAACGCCTTCCAGGAGTGCGCCATGTCTCGCGATACCAGCAAGCATTGCATGTCGGTATAGATGGCGTGCGGATCGAAGGGATCAATTCTGCGCCAGGCATCACGGCTGGAGCGATACTTGGCGGCATCAGAGCCAAAATTCGGCGCCACGTTTTCCCATTGCCCGGTCGTCAGGTTGATCTTGACCAGCCCGCTGCCTCCGCCGGCCGCTCCATAACCCACGCCATAAATGATGTTGGGATCGATGGCGTCGGCCGTCAGCGTGCCGAACTCGGAAGACGGCACCGGCAGCCAATCGACCTCCGACACGGTGCCCATGTCTCCCCGGTTGCGCGTCATCACGGCGCCGGTATCCTGCTGCGAAGCCATGATCCAGTAGGGATAGCGATTGTCGGTGGAGATGTGATAGACCTGCGCCACCGGAATCGCGTAGTAGCTGCTCCACGTCAGGCCGCCATCAAACGTGACCGCCGCGCCCTGATCGACGCCGAACAGCATGCGCTGGGAATCGTGCGGATCAATCCAGATATCGTGCATGTCTTCGCCGCCGGGAGCACCCTTAAACGGGATGAAGGTCTGGCCGCCGTCGCTCGATTTGTAAGCCGCCGTGCTCAGCGCGTACACCACATCAGGATTTTGCGAGTCAACCCACACGCCGCAGATGTAATCGCGGCCTACGATGCGGTTATCGTCGCCGGCCATGTGCTTCCAGGTGGCGCCCTGGTCGTCGGAGCGGAAAAGGCCCGAGCCATTTTGCTGCGGCCCGCCGATGAGGTAGATGCGCTGCCCGTTGGTGTGCATTGCCACCGCCACGCCGATGCGGCCGGTGGTCAGCGGATTTGACGTAACCTCGGTCCACGTCTTGCCTTCGTCGACCGATTTGTAAAGCCTGGTATGCGTGGGCCCGCGCGGTTCTGCGCCTCCTCGCACGGGAGGCGCGCCGCGGTTCTCCGCCTCGGTGGTGGCAAAGATCAGGTTGGGCATGTCGAATGGGGAAGAGAGATCGCGCCCGCCGGTTTCATCGTCGGGATGCAGCACGTTGGTCCAGCTCTGGCCGCCGTTATCGGTGCGGAAAATGCCTCGCTGGGTGCCGGTCGCGCCCCCCATCGCCACCACGACCACGACATTCGGATCCTTAGGATCGACAATGATCTTGGGAATTCTGCGCGTGCCCTCAAGCCCGATGTGCGTCCAGGTCTTGCCGGCATCGGTGGATTTATACATCCCGTTGCCGTCGGTGCCGGTGCTGGGGCTCGACACCGCGTCACCGCTGCCGGCGTAAATGATGTTCGGATCGGAAGGAGCGACCTGCACGGCGCCGACGCTGTCAACTTCCTGGACCTGGTCAAAGACCGGAAACCACGTCATGCCACCGCTGGTCGTCTTCCAGATTCCGCCTTGCGGCAGGCCAACATAGAACGTGCCGGGCTGGCCGATGGCTCCGGAGACGGCGGCAATGCGTCCGCCGTGAAACGGCCCGACATTGCGCCATTGCAGGCCGGAAAACAGGTCAGGACTTACGTGTGCTGCCGCGCTCGAGCCTATTGCAACGACCAGACCCACGGCCAGGCCGAGCCCAAGAGCCGGCAGCTTACCTGAACGATTCGATCGCGCACTCCTGCGAGCCATTCCATCCCCTCCCGTGACGCCGCGCCTGCCGAGACGCCCGGCCGGCGACCGCCAAATATACAATGAGAGCCCCTGCAGCAACATAACGGCAAGCGGTGCAATGTCCGTCGGGGGTGGCAGCACCCCACGCCTTTGGCCGGCGCGTGGAGAAGAATGCTGGCGGGGTGAAAGACGACTACATTTATGATCTTGCGGGCGATGTCGTGGCCGACGTGGACGGTACCTCGGGCGCGTACAAGCGCGGCGAAGTCTGGGCCGGTCGGCACCTGGCCACGTATGCCGGCGGCGCTGGCGGCACCACCTATTTCGCGCACCAAGACTGGCTCGGCTCCGAGCGCGTGCGCACCGATGTGAGCGGTAACGTCGCCCAAACCTGCACCGATCAGCCCTACGGCGATGCGTTGAATTGCACGAACGGCTCACCGCTCAGCCCTTTCAATTTTGCCGGTATGGAATACGACGCCGAGCCGTGGCAACGGCACTAAATGGGCTGATCTATTCGGCGATAGCTTTCCTCGGCGAAATGCCGCTGGTTGCGTGGAAGCAGCGGGCGCGGAAGTAGCCGAAGCTGCAACACTTCCACAAAGTCCTTAAAAGTCGCTAAACCGCTACGCCTTCGTTTCAGACAATCCGCTCAATTATCGCCTAGCTGCGACGAGACATTGTCCGCCCGCAATTCCGGCCAAAACGAAAAAATGCCCGATTTGAAATCGGCGGTATCACTTGGAAATCATTGGTCGGGGCGATAGGATTCGAACCTACGACCCCCTGCGCCCAAGGCAGGTGCGCTACCAGGCTGCGCTACGCCCCGACAGCAGCCATTGTAACCGAGCGATTCGGCGGCCTCGCCGCGAAGAATGTCGCCGTGCGACGTCATTGCGGGCGCAGAAACCTTCAGAGATTCACCAGAAGTGAGACAAGCAGGGCGTTAGAGGCGGGGAAGCGGCAGGCCGCGGACGATGGCGCCGGGGTTGGCATCGACGAGTGCCGAGGCGAGCTGCTCGCCATAGCGTTTAGCGATAAAGCTGCGAGCTTCAGATAACAGGGGCGGGCGGCTGCCGGTGCCATGCGCGTCGCTGGCGACGACGTGAACGGCGCCGCGGTCCATGAGGGCTCGCGCCGTTTTCTCCGCCTGCTTTCCCCAGCGCCCGGTGAAGGCGTTGGCGGTCACCTGGATGATGGCTCCTTCGTCGGCCCAGCGGAGCACGCGCTTGAGGTCGCCGGCCAGAATGCGATTGCGCTCCGGATGGGTGACGATCGGCCGGATGCCCAGGTCGCCTAACTGGCAAAAAAGATCTTCGGTGTTAGGCGGAATTACGTAGTCGCTGAACTCAACCAGCAGGTAGCGGGTGCCTTGAATGCAGTAGCGCTCGGGGCGAGCCAATGCGTCACGAAAATTTTCGAATGAAAGATGAAAGTCGCAGCCCAGGCTGAAGGTGAGCGGGGTTGCGGCGATCTGGGCATCCTGGGCGGCGAGGCGGTGCAGTTCTGCGAGGAGCGCCTGCAGGCGCGGGCGATCGTACTGGAACTCGTCGTTGGCGTGGGGCGTGGCTACGATGTGGCGGATGCCGTCGCGCGCGGCGATGCGGCACATGGCCAGCGAAGTTTCCCAGTCGCGCGCGCCATCATCAACGCCCGGCAGGATGTGGCAGTGAATGTCAACCATTCGTCACAACAGGGAGGCGACCGCCCGGGCAGCCTTGCCCTGCGATTCAGCCACGGCCGCGTAGGTCACGTGGCCGCGGTAGGTGTTCACGCCTTCACGAATGCCGTTGTCTTCACGAATGGCCTTATCGGGGCCGTGCTGCGCCAGCTTCATGACATAGGGAAACGTGGCGTTGGTGAGCGCCAGGGTTGAAGTGTGCGGCACCGCGGCCGGCATGTTGGTGACGCAGTAATGCACCACGCCGCTGAGCGTATAGGCAGGATCGCTGTGGGTGGTGGGGCGGGCAGTTTCGATGCATCCGCCCTGGTCGATGGCCACATCGACGATGACGGCGCCGGGCTTCATCTGCTCAACCATGGCGCGCGTGACCAGCTTGGGCGCTGAGGCGCCGGGAATCAGGACTGCGCCGATGACCAGGTCGGCGCGCTGCACCGCGCGCGAGATGGTGTAGGAGTTCGAAGCCAGCGTGTAGATGCGGCCGTTGAAGATGTCGTCGAGCTCGCGCAGCCGGTTCAGGTTGAGGTCAACGATGGAAGTGATGGCGCCCATGCCCATGGCGATCTTGGCGGCATTGGTGCCGACGATGCCTCCGCCGATGACGCACACGTTGGCGGGCGGAACGCCGGGAACGCCGCCCAGCAGAATGCCACGCCCGCCGCGTTCCTTCTCAAGGTAGTTAGCGCCCACCTGAACCGACATGCGGCCGGCCACTTCGGACATGGGGGTGAGCAGCGGCAGCGTGTTGTTGCGGTCGCGAATGGTCTCGTAGGCGATGCCGGTGACGTTCTTCTTCAGCAGGGCATCGGTCAGGTCAGGCAAGGGAGCAAGGTGCAGGTAGGTGAAGAGCGCCAGGCCATCGCGCAGGTACTGGAACTCGCCGGCAATGGGCTCTTTAACCTTGACTACCATATCGGCGCGCGACCACACATCGCGCGCGGTGGGGACGATTTGGGCGCCGGCGGCTTTGTACTCCGTATCGGGCAGGCTGGAGAGCTGGCCGGCATTGGTTTCGACCAGCACGGTGTGGCCGGCGTCGGTCAGCGCCTTCACGCCAGAAGGCACAATGCCCACGCGGCTTTCGTGATCCTTAACCTCTTTAGGGACGCCAATAACCATGAACGGCTCCTGCGGAATTTCTGAGGATAACAAATTGCGGGCGGGTTGAGCGTCGCTACTTGGCGGGGCCTTCGATCGCGGTTGCGCGCAGGCTTCAGGGAGCGATGCGGGTGGCTTTCCCTTCCAGCATTCGCGTCCAGTGCGCGCCGTTATCGGAAGAAAATTCAGCGACGAAATCGTAGTGATCGCCGGAAGGCGAAAACGTGTTGGTGGTGCGGAACAGCGTCTGCCGGCCATCCTGCTCGGCGCGGCCGTTATAGGAGAACTGGCGACCTTTGACTTCGAGTTCACTGAAGTTCGGGCTGGCGCCGGGCTCATTGAAAGTGGAATAGACGTAGGTGTGGCGTTCGTGGTCGCGGCTGTAGACGGTGAGCTGGCTATGGGTGTTGCCGCCCATAGTAATGAGCTGGTCGCAGACGAGGAATTCGTTATCGACCGTCCAGGTGCAGGTGAGCTTGGCGGCGATGTCCTGGGCCTTGGAAAAAGCCGTGTCGTACATGCGCGACGTGCTGGTCCACTGGCCGCTGTAAAGCTCGAGCGGATTATCTTCCGTTGAATGCACCGAGATGGCGTTGGGAAGCGGGCCGATGGCAAGCGTGAGTTTCAGGTCGATGCTGCCTGAGGGAACCAGGTCAAGCGTGTCGCAGCGAAGCGCAAAACCGAATGCGGTCGCGCACAGCTTCCAATTCCCGGGCTGCTGTTTGATGTGAAATGCGCCCTTTGCATCGGTAATGGCGACCGGCCTGGCATGGCCGTTCCCGGATGTCGGCTGCACCGAGATGATCGCGTCAGGCACGGCAGCGCCGTTCGGATCAAGCACCACGCCGTGGACGGCGCCGTTCTGCGCGGGAGAAAACGCGGCGGCTGCGATAACGAACCAGCTCAGCTTCAGCATCGTCATTCAGGCCTGTCAATCTGCGCCTTCTGCAGGCGATCTGAATAATCGATGTAGAGCGTTTTCCACTCCGAGTAAAAATCGATTGCGCCCATACCGCCTTCGCGGTGGCCATTGCCCGTGGCCTTTGTTCCGCCGAAGGGCAAATGGACCTCGGCGCCGATGGTCGGCGCGTTCACATACGTGATGCCGGTGTAAAGGTCGCGCATGGCGCGGAAGGCGTGGTTGACGTCGCGAGTGTAGATGGACGAAGAGAGCCCGTACACAACGTCATTGGCGATGCAGATTGCGTCTTCGACGCTAACGCAGGGAATGGCGGCGACCACGGGGCCGAAAATTTCTTCGCGCGCAATGCGCATTTTGCGATCCACGTCGGCGAAGACCGTAGGCTGGAAGAACCAGCCATGGCGGCGCTGTTCGTCGGTGAAGCGCTCGCCGCCGCACAACAGGCGGGCGCCATCCTCGCGGCCTACGCCGACGTAACGCTCTGATGTTTCCACCTGCTGGTGATTGATTTGCGGGCCCATCTCGGTGCTTTCGTCGAGGCCGCTGCCCACGCGCAGTTTTTGGGCGCGCTCGGCTAGCCTGCGGGTGAATTCCTTGTACACGCCTTTTTGAACAATCAGTCGGCTGGCTGCGGTGCAGCGCTGGCCGGTGGTGCCAAAGCCGGCCCACAAGGCGCCATCGAGGGCGAGATCGAGATTGGCGTCATCCAGAACGATGATTGGATTCTTGCCGCCCATCTCGAGCGAACAATGCTTGAAGCTGCGCGCGGCAATCTCGCCGACCATGCGGCCTACTTCACTCGACCCGGTGAATGAAATAGCGCGCACATCAGGATGCTCGAGCAGTGGCGCGCCGGCTTCAGGCCCGAAGCCGGTCACAACGTTGACCACGCCGGCGGGCACGCCGGCCTCAACCAGCGCGCTGACAAAGTTGATGCAGGAAAGCGGCGTATCTTCGGCGGGCTTGATGACGCAGGTGTTGCCGCA
>JAJPJZ010000252.1 GCA_021323935.1 Terriglobia bacterium
CATCCGTCTGAAGTGCCCACAAATCCCACCGAGCGGCCCAGCCACGGCTCAGACGAAGCCAGCGCCAGGCCGCGCTTTTCGCGCGAGGCGAACAGCATCGGCACGCCCTTGTAGTCGCCCGCCCAGCCGGTGTTCTCCATGCCGCGGTTGTAGAGGTGGGGAGCGGCGATCACGTACAGGCGGTAATCGGTTGCGGCGCCGCGCAGCGCCTCAAACCTGATGTGCTGCATCAGCGTGGGGCGGTCGGGATCGCAAACCGTGGTCTTGGTGATGCGGTAGCGGCCCTGGGTGCAGGTGTTGATCAGCCGGTACGCCGGCACGCCTTCTCCCAGCATTTCAACCTGGCTGGTGGTGTTGCGCTTCTCCTCGCTGAAGAAGCCGTCATCGGCCGTGATCACCAGCCCCATATCGCGCAGGCAGGCCTGGTCGACGCGCGGCGAGTAAACCTCGTCGAGAATGCCGTGGCTGAGCGTGAACCAGATGCGCGAGCTGCGGTTCAGCGCCGTGCCGACGCCCGATTTGGCGCTTGAAGTCCAGCGCGGTTCAATTCCGGGCCATCCGGGGGCAAAGTTGTCGGCCGGGTCGGGCATGGGGAACGCATATCTGAACAGGTGTGCCGCGCATTAATCAAGCCGGAGCCAGCCTGAAGGCGAAAAGCCGCATCAGAGTTGCTGTCGGCAGCAGGCGCATTACCCGCGGCCGAACGCCCATTACCACGGGATTACCACTGTACTGTTGTTCAACAGAACTCCTGCTGGCCTAATGGGTTTACCACTTCGAATGTCATCGCACACTCAAGCTCTGGCCATTCCTGCACCGGCGCCGTTTTCTCTGGCTCCGCTCTGGCGCGACGCTGCCCTGGCGGCGCACCTGGGAGTGCTCTCAGCGGCTGCGCTCTCCATCGGGTTTGGCGATTTCAGCCTGGAAATGGCGCGCTGGGGCATGAGCGTTCTGGTGGACGCGGCCCGCGCCTTCGGCGACTGATTCTCGTCTCTGATCCGCCGTACTTTTCATCCGCATCTGCCTGTCAAAGACTCCACGCCTCAACCGCCTTTCATTTTGCGGCTGAAATTTCCATGACGACGTCATAGAGCACGCGGAAGCCGCGTTGAACTTCTTCCACCCGGATGCGCTCATTGTCGCCGTGTTCGGTCGCGCCTTCTTCCGCCGTGGTGGCGTAGGGGCTGAAGCCGTAGGAGGTGATTCCCAGCTCGCGATAAATCTGGTTTTCCGTGTAGCCGGAGGTCATGCGCGGCACCACCGGCGCGTCGCCGAAATAATGCGCCGAAACCTGCCTGATTGCGGCCAGCATGGGCGTATCGAGCCTGGAGGCGTTGGCGGGGCGGAACTTCTTCTCCTGCGCCTCGACCGTGACGTTCGGCTCGTTCACCACCTTGCGCATCAGCGCCAAAAAATCCTCCGGCTTTTCGCCGGGCAGCAGGCGCACGTCAACGTTGGCCCACGCCTCACCCGGGATCACGTTGGTTTGCTCAGAGCCGCCCAGCATGGTGAGCGACACCGTGTTGCGGAAAAGAAAATTGAGCGAGGGATCGCTGGTGATCATCTGCACGCAGGCGTTGTCGTGGATGGCCCCCTGGGGATTACGGAAGCAGCGCGCCCGCTCGCCGCTTTCAAGCGGCGCCATGGCCTGCATGAAGGCCTGCGTCACCGGCAGCACCTTCAACTCGGTCTTGTACGCCACCAGCTTGGCCAGGGCGCGCACCAGTTCGTTGGGCGCGGAATCGGCAATGGGCCGCGAACCGTGGCCCGGTCGGCCCTTCGCCGTGATGTGCAGCCAGAATGGCGATTTCTCAGCCGAATCGATGCCGACGTACTGCACTTTGCCGTCCTGCAGGAGGTTTTCGCCGCCCTCGGTCAGCAGGTATTCGGCGTTGCGCACCAACTCCGGATGGTTCTGCACCATCCAGTCGCTGCCCTCGTCTTCGACTTCCTCATCGGCAGTGGCGAGGAAGATGACGTCTCGCGCCAGAGGAACGTGTTCGCGCTTCAGCATGACCATGACGACAAGCTGCGCCAGGCCGATGCTCTTCATGTCCTGGGCGCCGCGGCCGTAGAGCGAGCCATCAACCACCTGGGCGCTGAATGGCGGCACCTTCCAGCGCGCCGGCACGCTGGTGACAACGTCCATGTGGTTCAGCAGGATCAACGGCTTGGCGGTAGCGTTGGCGGCCCGCACCCAGGCAATGATGTTGGCGCGGCCCGGCTTGTATTCCAAGACCTGGTTCGGAATTCCTTCAGAATCAAAGACTTGCTTGAACCAGTGGGCCGAGGCCAGCTCGTTGCCGGGAGGGTTTGAAGTGTCAATGCGCAGGTACTGGCGCTCCCAGTCGAGCGCCTGGGTGGCGTACTGCTGAATTGTGGCCTGGCCAAGCTGGTCAGAGGGGAGCTGCTGGCCTGAGAGGCACCCGGCCAGCAGAAGCATGATTGCGAAGTAGCGCATCGATCCTCCGGGAAGTGGTTGCCGCCGTTCGGCGGCGGAGCTGAACGGCCGCACCGCTACGGCGGCAGCGGTCAAATTTACCTGCTCGCGATAACTTCCTTCCCTCAACGAGTGAGGGCTGCCGGGCAGGGGTGCAGCAATGGCATGATAATCAGCTAGTTACAGGTTTGCGACTTTGGCACTTAAGTTGTTCTACTGATTACCGAGAGCGCAGCGCCCGTCTGCGAAAACCGGGGTTCCTGCCCGTGGCGGAGCCAGCAGCGGCGCAAGCGCAAGAGTTTAACCCAGGGCTTCGGCAACAGGATTCGTCGCCCGGCAGGCGGCGGGTTATCGACTCAGGTCAGCCAACGTGGCCGGCAGCAGAATCGGCCATGCTGCACTTCCGAAGCTCCCCCATTTTCGGAGGAATACCACATGACGACCCGTTTCCTGTATGTGCTCCCGCTGGCGGCGGCGTTGATGCTTCCGGCAGCCGCGCAGCAAACCCAATCCAGCAGCAATCCACCGGCGGCATCGGACCAGCAGGCCACACCGGCAGCGCAGGCGCCGGCCGACCAGAACTCACAAAATTCGTCGGACGTGCAGCGCCAGCCGCTCACTTACGAGCGCCATGAGGGCTTCTGGGGCAAGATCAATCCGTTCGCCCGCAAAAAGTATGTTCAGCGGCAGCTCAGCCCGGTACGCGACCGCGTCAACGAGCTCGATGAGCTGACGGCGAAAAACTCGCGCGACATCAAAGATGTTGATACCCGCGCCCAGCAGGGCATCCGCGCGGCCGATGAACACGCCGGCCAGGCTGACCAGCACGCGCTGCAGGCCGGCCAGCAGGCCCAGGCCGCGCAGCAGACCGCCGACCAGGCCGGCCAGAAGCTGACCAGCGTTGAGCAGGTTGTGACCAACATCGACCAGTACAAGCCGGCGACTGACGTTGAAATTCGCTTCCGCCCCGGCCAG
>JAJPJZ010000395.1 GCA_021323935.1 Terriglobia bacterium
CTACTTCCAGCGTGAGCGGGTGCAAGGCCGTGCGCGGGCGCTTGCGCCAGAAGCCAACGCTGTATTGCTTGGCCAGTTCTTTGATTTCAATTGCCGCAGCCATGGGATTTGGCGACTCTGGATTGCTGAAATTCCAACAT
Organism: Terriglobia bacterium; assembly: GCA_021323935.1. Classification (GTDB taxonomy): domain Bacteria; phylum Acidobacteriota; class Terriglobia; order Terriglobales; family Acidobacteriaceae; genus JAFAIN01. The sequence goes on from JAJPJZ010000395.1 coordinate 141, forward strand.
CAGCGTAAGTCAGGCTGCGTAACCCGCGATAGATAACCAAGGTCATCTCGCCGGCGTGTGGCGAATGCAGCGTTGCGCAGCGCAGCGGATTCAGGTCCTGCGCTCGCGCCATTTGTGCCGCGCCTCTGCCAAATTGTGTGCCGCAAAAAAATAAAAGGGAGCACTGGCCGAAGCCGGTGCTCCCCAGGCTGGTACCCTCCCCCCAGGTACAGCCCAAACTTGCATCAGGCAGGCGCGCTTAACTGCACGCCGCCGTCCGGGTTTACTGCAGTGCCGTATCGGTCACGGCAGCCGGGTTGCCGGTCGTGCTGTAGCGGATCACGAACGACTCGTTCGAGAAGAAGTTACGCAGGCCGGTCGAACCGAACGTGCCCGGGTTGGCGTTAACCGTGAACGCGATCGACGGGTTGCCGGCGGCCGCTACTGAAGCGAAAGTGAAACCGCTCTTGGTCTGTGCGCCGCTTGAAACCAGCGGGTCAACGATGCAGGCCGTGGCCACGCCCGCCGTGCACGGCGTCGCCCCACCCAACGCACCGATACCGGTGTAACCAATGGCCGGATAGGTGGTGGAATACATCACCTGCGCGGTATTGATCGTACGCACTGTGCCCACAGCCGACGCCTCGTTGGCGGCCATGCGCGAGCGCAGCAAGTTAGGAACCGCAATGGCCGCAATGATCAGGATGATCGCGACCACGATCAGCAACTCGATAAGTGAAAAGCCCTTCTGTTTACGCATTTAAGTGTTGTCCTCTCTTTGGTCGTTCAGCGACCAGATGCCCTGATAAAGGCACCTGCCATGCCAATCGCCGCCGCTGCCAGCCCGCTCCCGCACTTTTCTTCAAAGCTGGTGATTCACAGCCACTTGCGCCCGCGCACGTAAGTAACCAGGCGGCCATCACCACTCTCCGCCGCCATCTCCATGGCCGCGAAACTGACATCGGGCGTCACTTCACCGTAACGAAATCTGTCATACGGCGGCAGGATGCGGCGCAGCATTACTTGCCGCCGGTACTCGCCTGGCCCGACGCAGATAGCAGCGTCCGACTCCTCTCCGTTTCGTCACTTGCATTGTGGGGGCGGCTCGCGCTTTCTCGTCGGGCTCCGATGTCCGCATGGCGGAGTCCCAGCGGAGCGCCCAAAGCGAAAAGCACGGCCGCAGCCGTGCTCATCGTAAAACCGCGCAGTGAGCGGGAACTACTCCAGCGGGGGGCTCGCGGCGCCTGCCGGCGGACACCCTGCCGACGCGTCGTAGCGAATCACGTGCGGCGTATCGGCGTAAAACGTGCGCAACCCGGTGCTGCCGCAGGTCACAGGGTTCGCATTCACCGTGTAGGTTTCATACGGTTGCGCCCCGGTGGGAGCTGCCGCAAAGGTGTACCCGCTCTTGATAAAAGGCGCGGTCGAAATCGCCGGGTCCAGGATGCACGCCGTGGTAGTGCTTGGCGTACAGGGCGACGCTCCGCCCAGGGTCACAAGGTCGGTGTAGCCAATGGCAGGGTTGGTGGTGCTGTACGTAACTTCGGCTGTCGTGACCGTGCGCACCGCACCGACTGCTGAGGCTTCATTGGCAGCCATTCGCGAGCGCAGAAGGTTGGGCACAGCGATGGCGGCAATGATCAAGATGATTGCGACCACGATTAACAGCTCAATGAGGGAAAACCCGCGTTGTGTTTTCATGGTACTGCTCCCTCCAAAGGGACCGCCGCTTCCACCCCTGTAAGCGCAACCCAATCGCCATATCGAACGTAGTCACCTGCCGGGCACGAAAATACGCGCATGTTGTTGCTGCACTGAGGCTTAGCCGGCAATCCAAGGTAACGCACCCGGCTTCGCCCACGCCACGCTCCAGCCGGAGTGTCACGAAATGGCAACTTTTCATGCCTGCTCGGCAGCTTGCGGCACTTGGCCGGCCCTAAGGCACAAGCAAAAGGAGCGCAGCTTGCGCTGCGCTCCTCGAGGTCACTATACAGGTGGTTTACTGCAGGGCCGCATCGGTCACAGCCGCCGGGTTGCCGGTGGTGCTGTAACGAATGACGAACGACTCGTCAGAGAAGAAGTTACGCAGGCCGGTCGAACCGAACGTGACCGGGTTGGCATTGACCGTGAACTGAATCGACGGGTTGCCGGCAGCCGCGACGGAAGCGAAAGTGAATCCGCTCTTGGTCTGCGCGCCGCTTGAAACCAGCGGGTCAACGATGCAGGCCGTGGCCACGCCAGGCGTGCAGGGCGTCGCGCCACCCAAGGCGCCGATGCCGGTGTAGCCGATCGCGGGATACGTGGTCGAATACGTTACCTGCGCGGTGTTAATCGTGCGCACTGTGCCCACTGCAGAAGCTTCGTTCGCGGCCATACGTGAGCGCAGCAAGTTCGGAACTGCGATCGCCGCGATGATCAGGATGATCGCCACAACGATGAGCAGCTCGATGAGTGAAAAGCCTTTTTGTTTACGCATTAATGTGGTCCTCTCTCAGGGTTGGGGTTCGCTCACACCTGCCGCGAAGGGCCGGAAGGTTACCGGCCGTGGCTGGCTTTGCTACCCCCAATACGCCCGTACGTACCGCACCCCCGGTGCCATCAGTTCCAAAACCAGCCCTGCATAGCGCGATTCCGCCGCAAGTTGCTGAATCTGAGCCTGCACAGAAGTAACCTGGGCGCCGGGGCCGCGCCCGCGGAGCGGCTCGGTTGCGGGGGAGCTTGACGTGGGGCGTGAAACTGGCAACAAAAACTGTCAACCTAATACCTGAAAATGTCGCCCCACGACATGAGTGCCCGTAACCGGCTCCGTCCGTTACAATTTCGTTGCAAAGAAGAGGCGCGCCAATGGCCCTGATCACGCCGCTCCAGTCCGCTGCTCAAAACGATTCCGCGCGTGAGCGCCTCGACCCCGCCCGGGCCGCGCTCGTGGTCATCGATATCCAGGAAAAACTCCTGCCGCCCATTCACGAAGGCGAGCGCCTGTTGCGCAATGCCGCGCTGCTGCTGCGGCTTGCCTCCATCCTGCAGCTTCCCGTCATGGCCACCACGCAATACGCGGGCGGCCTGGGCGCGACGGTCGCGCCCATCGCCGATTTGCTGCCCGCCGGCACTGAAATTCACGACAAGCTGGAATTCAGTTGTTTTGGCTGCGCCGAGTTTTGCGATTCCATCGCGCAGCACTCAGGCCGCGAGCAACTGCTCATCTGCGGAATGGAAACCCATATTTGCGTCATGCAGACTGCGCTGGCGGCGCTTGATCGCGGCTACCGCGTGCACGTGGCGGCCGATGCGGTCGGCTCGCGCTCCGAGTTCAACTGGAAAACCGGCCTGGAGCGCCTGCGCGATGCCGGCGCCGTGATCTCATCGACCGAGATGGCCATCTACGAACTGCTGCGCGCCTCCGGCGGCAAGGCGTTCAAGGAGATGCTGCCCTGGCTTAAGGCCTGAGGCTCCGATGCGAGGCGCCGGCGGTTCGCCCGGCGATTGGCAAACGCTGTTTCAGCCATAGGGGTGCTGCTGGCTACATAGGAGTAACGGAATGCTCAGTGGTGGAAAGCCGAGTGATAACTCGCAAGTCAACATCCTCCGGCCGGCCATTGGACCGGCGCCAGGCGGACTTCGACGGCGGTAAGTAGCTGATTCCATGAGCCGGCAGATGCCGGCGCAAAACCGCGGAACGGGCTGCTGTTTGGCTGCCATCGTGCTTCTACATTGGCATCGGCCCGCTTGGTGGTCGCATTGCTCGCGCGGAACTGAAACCAGGGGAACAGCGGTTCCGGGCGCCAGGCGACCAGATGCCAATGGGACTGCCTTTCCGGGCGGGCCGAATTCACTCCCAACCGTGGCCAGCACGGCAGTATGTGGTTGCCCTGGTCCCGGGTCTGTAAGCCGGCCGCGTGCAGAAAAAAGCAACGCCGACCAGGTGAAGCTCGTCATAATCCTTAGGGTTCTATGAATTTGCCGACGCTCAAGCTGCGCCTGATTGCTGTGCTCACCAGCCTGTGGCTGGCCGGGTTGCCGGTCTGTTCTGGGCAGCAGGCCAACCCCGCCGTTTCGGCCGATGAGCTGGTGAAGCGCGCGGTTGAAACCCAACTGAAAGATCCGGGCGGCAATATCCATTTCATGTATCGCCTGCACCGGCAAACGCCGGAGCGCGACGAAGTGCGCGAAGTGCTTGAAACCTCAGACGGCACGCTGGCGCGGCTGATCATGGCCAACGGCAAGCCGCTTTCCGACGATCAGCAGCAGGCCGAGGAGCAACGGCTCAGCCGGTACGTTAACGATCCTTCGCAGTGGCAGCAGCGGCGTAAGCGCCAAAAAGATGACGAAGAGCGCAGCAACCGCATGCTGGCCGAGCTGCCGAACGCCTTCCGCTACACCTACGAGGGCACCGAAACCGGCCCCAACGGAGAGGAGTGGACGCGGCTGAGTTTCTCGCCCAATCCCAATTACCAGGCGCCCAGCCGCGAACTGCGCGTGTTTGAAGGCATGGAAGGCAAGATGTGGGTTGATGTGGCCGCCAACCGCCTGGTGCGCATGCAGGCAAAGCTGATTCGCGATGTCGATTTCGGCTGGGGCATTCTGGGCAGGCTGTACCGGGGCGGCAGCTTTGAGATTGAGCAGCGCGATATCGGCTCCGGCCGCTGGGACGTCATTAAGACGGTTCTGAACTTCGACGGCAAAGAGCTGATGCTCAAAAACCTGCACATCAAAGACACCGAGACCCTCAGCGATTTCCACCGCGTGCCTGAAAAAATCTCGCTGGCCGAAGGCGTCAAAATGCTCAACCAGTACAATCCCGGCCAGGACACTGTGGCCGAGCAGCAGGCCGCGCGCCCCGCCATGGGCGGCGGAACTCCGCCAAAGCATTTCTAAGTTGTGCTGATTGCCGGCGGGCCGTTTTCATTCTGCCGCTTTGAGTGCGCGCTTCAGGTCTTGCGCCAGCAGCCGATGAAACAAGTGCTCTCCGGCTTCGCGCCTCACTGACAATCTTCCGGCGCGGTATGCCCGCGAGCCCAGGCCGCGCTGCACCGATTCGCAAATGCCGACGTCCTCATCCTGGATGCGGTCGCTCACCGCGATGCTTCGCATGGCGGCCTCGTCGCTGAACTCAGGCCCACAGTAAAAATCAAAGATCACGCGCGTGCGGTCAACCGCGAGCGGCAGCACCAGGTTGGTGTCGAGCACGCCTTCGTACCAGTTGAGCATGAAGTTGGGATAGAACCAGAAGTAGTAAGCCGTGCCGCGCCGGGTTTCGCCCACGGCTTCGTCGCTTGCCGACGCGCTCTCCACCGGGCTCGATTGCAGGCAGCCGCGCCCGGCCAGCTCGATGGTGTATTGCTTGTAATCGAGCACGCTGTTCAGCCCCTGGTGAACGTAGGGAACGTGGTAGCCGCCGTCGAGGTAGTTATCGACGAACACCTTCCAGTTGCAGCGCAGTTCATACGAGCGGCGCTCGACGAAGCGCATCGCGTCGAGCCTGAGTGACGGAACGCGATCGGCCAACTCGCCAAAAAAGTTCCGCACCGAGGTCGCCGTGCGATCAAGGTTGACGAACACGAACTGCTCCCACTGTTCCACCTGCACCGGCACCAGTCCATTGCGCTCCGGATCGAACTCCTGAACGGCGGCGAAATCAGGCGTACCTTTCAGCGCGCCATCGAGGCCATACGTCCAGCCGTGATAGGGGCAGCGCAGCAGGTCGCGGCGGCCGCAGGCTTCGCTGACCACGGCGGCAGCGTGGTGGCGGCAAACGTTGAAGAAGGCGCGCAGCCTGCCATCCTGGCCGCGCACCGCAATGATGGGTTCACCCGCGACGTCGGTGGCCACAAACTCGCCGGGCTGGGCGAGCTGCGCCGCGCGCCCGATGCACTGCCAACTGCAGCCGAACACGGTCTTCACTTCGGCTTCGGCAACCTGCGGGTGTGAGTACCACGGCGCCGGAATGGTCCAGGCGCGCTCCAGCGGCGCGCTTGCGTCGTATTCGGAGATCAGCGCCTGCAAGCGATCCTGCATGATGACCGCCAGTGTACTGCCGCGCGCGCCGGCGTCAATGCCGTGCACGGCGGCAGCTTGACGCCCGCTGCTCGGCTGCTACACAATACCGTGTTCGCTCATTCAGCACACATCCTGCCTTATACGGAGAGCTATCCGATGGCCTATGTAATTGCCGAGCCCTGTGTCAATACTAAAGATACGGCGTGCGTCGATGCCTGCCCCGTGGATTGCATTCACCCCAAGAAAGACGAACCGCGTTTTGCCGAGGAAGAAATGCTCTACATCGATCCGGTGGAATGCATCGACTGCGGCGCCTGCGTGCCGGTGTGCCCGGTCTCGGCCATCTTCGCGCTCGATGACCTGCCGGAAAAGTGGAAGCAGTTTACTCCGCGCAACGCCGAATATTACGGCCGCTGAACGCTGCCTGCATTCCTGGCCGGGGGCGCAGTTTCCGACTGCGCCCTTTTGCGTTTCGGCCTTCACAAATTCCCGCTTTGCTGGCGCGCTCTCGCCTCCAGCCGTTACAATTGAGGGTTCACCAGATCACCAACGAAGGCATCTTCCTGAGCTCAATGTTGTTGTCCTTGCGCTGCAAGCCCGCACGCCTGTTTCGCCTGTTCGCAACCTGCGCGTTGCTGCTGCTGGTCGCCGGATGCACCGACCAGTTCCGCATCATTACGACGCCGGTTTTTACCGCCACGGCGAACCCGGCTACCAGCGCCCGCTCCATTGAAGTCAATTACAACGGCGGCGGCGCCGGCACCGCAGTTGAAGTTGATCTCCAGGCTGATGCCGTGCTCGGCGTCTTCAACGTCGGCGCCGGCCCTTCCAGCGTGACCGCAAATTCCAACGGCAGCTTTATTTACGTGGCCAACCAGAACGGCGATAGCGTAAGCGCCATCTCCACCAGCCTTGCCGGCGGCCAGCCCACCGCCACCATTACGCTGCCCACAGGTTCTCAGCCCTCGTTCATCACTTCCGGCGGCCTGGTGAACGTTTACGTTGCCAACCCCGGCAACGGCACGGTTTCGGTCATTTCGCAGGGATTGCAGGCGCTGGTCAACACCGTGCCGGTGGGCGCCAATCCTGTTTTCATCCAACCTTCGAATGACGGCTCGAAGATCTACGTTCTTAACCAGGCCAGCGGCAACGTAACGGTGGTTTCCACGTCTGATTTCTCCACGCTGGCCACATTGCCGGTGGGAGCTTCGCCTACCAGCGCGGCGCTTTCGCCCGGCGGCCTGCTGTTTGTGGCCAACCAGGCCAGCAATTCGATTTCGGTGATCGATACCTCCACCGACACCGTGGGGCCGCCGCTGGCTGTCGGCTCTGCGCCTTCGGCGCTGGCATTCGATGCCACGCTGAACCGCCTCTACGTGGTGAACTCGGGCAGCAACAATATGAGCGTCTTCAAGGCTGACGTGAATCCGCCGGTGCTGCTCAAGACCATCACGGTGGGCGTGGCTCCGATCGGATTGGCCACGCTGAGCGACGGCACTCGCGTTTACGTCGCCAATTCGGGTTCCGGCAATGTCTCGGTCATCGATACCGGCAGCCTCACGGTCAGCAAGACGATTACGGCGGGCGCCAATCCTACGCAAATCACCGCCGGCACTGACGGGCGCACCGTGCTGGTGCTGAA
>JAJPJZ010000246.1 GCA_021323935.1 Terriglobia bacterium
ACATTTGGGCGTGCGGGAACGACTATGAGGGTTGGTGGGATTATGATAGCTGCACTTGCCAATTCGACACGCCCATCATCATTGATGTGACGGGGAACGGATTCCAACTGACGTCTTGGATCCACGGCGTCCGCTTCAAGATGAATCCCGCGCGTCGTCCAATTCAGATGGCGTGGACTGCCGCCGACTCCGGCAATGCTTTCCTTGCCTTGGATCGCAACGGTAACGGCTTGATTGACGACGGTTCCGAGCTGTTCGGCAACTTCACACCACCGCCCGATAGCGCCACGCCAAACGGCTATGCCGCGCTCGCTGAATACGACAAACCTGAGAACGGCGGCAACGGCGACGGCATGATCGATAGCCGTGATGCTATTTTTGCGAAACTGCGCTTATGGATTGACCGCAATCACGACGGAATTTCGCAGCCCGATGAGCTTTACGCGTTGCCCGCACTGGGAGTGTTCTCGATTGATTTGAAATACAGGGAGACCCGCAAGCGCGATCAGTACGGAAACTTATTCCGGTACAAGGCGAGGGTGAACGTCGGAACCCCCGATGGCGTGGGGCCGCTTGCTTACGACGTTTTCCTCACGACCATGTACCAGCATCGCAAGCAACAAACCGCAAGCGCGACCTGCAGACCACACTCGACAGAGCCAATTCATTTGACGGAGCCAAAACAGCGCCATCGCAGGCTATTCGATTTATCCGACGACAGCGGCCCTGGGCCCCTCAACTGACAGGTATTCCAAAGGCCCGCGCGATAATGCGTTCGGTCGGTCCATGCTCTGCCGATAGCAAGGCAGGCGGTTTGCGGCACAGCCGCCCTTCTTAGCTGGCTTTTCCGGCGACTGTTTCCAAGGCTTCCGCCCCGTGGCCGTGCCGATGTTCTCCCGGCATCGCCACCACCTTCATGGCGCGCCAGTCGTAAGGAAATTCTTTTCCGCAACCCAGGCACACCACATACGTGCCGGTGACTGAGGCCGCAGCCGAGCGGCGCTGCCCGGCCTTCACGGTGCGGGGAAAGCTGTAATTGCGATGGGAACAGCCGAAGACGAAGTCCATAATTGACGCGATCATCCACCACCACCTGGGAAATACGCCTTTGATGCCTTTTCTGAAGCGGCCTATTCTATCCCGCTTCAGGGGAACTGGACCCTCTTACTCACTGCTTATAACCCTGGGAGCACCGGGCCGTTGCGTGTATTTCGTAACCTGCGGTAACCGCGCAGCCACAGCCACGGCGCGAAAACCAATTCAGCAACTTAGATTCAGCAGAACGGAAAAAGGTTTCGAGGAACTCTGGAAGTGGAGATTCGGGGCTAAGTGCGTGGTTCGGAAGAAGATCCGCTGTCGGCCGGGGCTTCGTGGCCTTCTTTATCGCCTTTGCAGCGGGTCAGGATGGCAGAACGGAGGCGGGAGCGAAGATCGTCAGGCAGTTCGTAAAGCTTGGAATCGCGGTAAATCTGGATGGTCATCTGGGTGGTATTGCAAACCACGTAGCAGTCGCGGCACCAGGTAAGGTGCTCTTCGAGCTCTGCGCGGGTGGGGGCATCGATAACGCCGTCGAGATAGTCGGTCAGCTCTTTCAAAAACTCAGAGCAGGTCACTGCGTTAATTCTCCCTCACTCGGAGTCCCCATCAAGTCCGGGGCCGGCTTGCGGGGTGGAACCGATTTTGCCGTTGCCATCTTTGGCCTGCTGCCGCTGCCGGAAGTACTTGGTGAGCCGGTTGCGCAATTGCAAACGCGCCCGCAGCAGCCGCGATTTTACCGCAGGAATGGACAGATTCAGCGCTTCAGCCGTTTCTTCAGTCGAGAGCCCTTCCACGTCGCGCAGCACAAAAACCGTGCGGAAGCCGGCAGGCAAACCCTGGATGGTTTTTTCCAGGATCTCTTTCAGCTCCGCCTGGTTGTAAAGCTGCTCGGGGTTGGGCGACCAATCGGCCACCTCGCGCGGAACACTGTCTTCTTCAGTCTGTACGTCTTCATCGAGCGAAACGATTTTGCCGGTGCGGCGCCTGCGCAGCTTCATCAGCGCTTCGTTCACCGCAATCCGCACCAGCCAGGTATAAAACTTTGATTGCTCCTGGAAGCCGGCCAGGTTCTGGAAGGCCTTCAGGAACGCATCCTGCACCACATCTTCCGCGTCTTCGCGGTTTTGCGTGATGTGCTGGGCAATGCGGAAAACGTTGCGGTCGTAGCGCCGGATGAGCTGCTCGAAGGCCTCCATGCTGCCGGCCTTGGCCGCTCGCACCAGCGACAACTCGTCGGTCGCTTCTTCTACTTTGATTGCGTCAACTGCCATTCGATTCAGAAAACTTCTTACGTTAAAACCGCTGCCGCGCCCAGTTTATTCCTGACTAAGCATTCTACTTTAGACGGCGCAACTCGGGTTTTGCCGCGGCCAAAGTCGCTGCCGGCATTGATTAGTACGCCATTTTTTCGCGCAATGTTCCATGGCGACGGCGGCGAAACCGGAGCCCTGAGGATTCGGCCGTCCGGCGGTAAACGTCAGCAGGCATTACCCTGGTTACCTTCGGGGCAGTCATCCAGCAGCTATAATCGCGCTTTCAATGGAAGCTCTTGACGATATCAAGAGCATGGTCGAGCGGATCGTCTCTGAAGTGCTGGAGAGCCGGATTGACCAGCTCCGGGCAGAAGTGGTGCAGCGCGTTGAAGGCGAGCTGCAGCCGCTGCTGGTGCAACGCCAGGGGCCGACGGCGCTGCTCAACGTGGCGGTCAACGCCATCCAGGAATCGGCCACCCAGACCGACATCCTCAATTCAGTGCTCGATGGGTCGACGAATTTTGCTTCGCGATCAATCCTGTTTGTCATGCGCGGCGGCTCTGCCATTGCCTGGAACTCGCGTGGCTTCGATGAGCTGGCCACCAACGACCTCAAGCTGAGCACGACCGAGGGGCCAGTGCAGCGGGCGCTTGAAACCGGCGCCATGCAGCGCGCCGCCGCCGCTGAAATTTTAGGCGACGTAATCGGCGACCTCGGCGCTCCCACGCAGGCCAATGCCTTCCTGCTGCCGATGAAGGTGCGGGAAAAGGTGCCGGCGATTCTCTACGTCGATTCCGGAACGGCCAAGCAGGGGCGGCTGGATTCGCACGCACTGCAGTTGCTGGTGCGGTCAGCGGCCTTGTGGCTTGAAGTGATTTCAGGCAGGCGTGGAGGCCAGGCGCCCAGCGCGAGCCCGGCCGAATCCGAGCCTGAGGCAGCTCGGCCAGCCGAAAGCTGGGACCGGCCCGATAACGGCGTGCTGCCGGAGCGCGTTGCCATGGCGCCCGGTTCGAAAGAATCGCACGCGGGCTCGGCGGTGGTTCCGGGCGAGCGCGTGGCTGAAACCGCCTCAGAGCTGACGGGCGTTCCGCAGCCGGCTGCTGCGCCCACGGGAGCCGACGCCGAAGTCCACAAGAAAGCTCGGCGGTTCGCCAAGCTGCTGGTGGATGAAATTGTGCTCTACAACAAGCAGAAGGTGGCTGAAGGCCGGCAGAACCGCGACCTTTACGACCGCCTGCACGACGATATCGAAAAGAGCCGCGCCGCCTACAACAAACGGTTTGGCTCCAGCGCCGCCGCCTCGGCCGATTACTTTACCAACGAACTGCTTACCAACCTGGCGGAGAATGATCCGGGGCTGCTGGGCAGCAGTTTCTCGCGTTGAGCCATCATCATTGTTAAGAGCAGGGCACGCGGCGTGGTTTGTGCGTGCGCGAAGAATCGGGGCGCTGACGCCGCAGGTACTTCAGGCACGAAAATTCGCGCCGCGGCGAGCCATTGCGCAGCAACTCGGGTTATTCTGTGGTAAACAGTGCAAGAGCCGGGCTGGGAGTACGGTTTGCCCTTGAAACGCAATTTTTCGTCATTATTGCTGGTTTTGCTGATGAGCAGCGTGGCCATCGCGGCCGCGCAATCGTCGCCATCCTTGTCCACCAAAACACATTCCTCGAGCGCAAAAGCCAGGGCCGCGGCGCGGCACAAGACTGCGGCCAAACACCGCCGCAAGCTGACTCCGGCGCAGCGGCTGGCGCTGGCGCGGAGGGCACAACGCGCGCGCCGGGCGTTTGTAGCGTCGTCAGAGCTGAAGCCGATGGCACAGCAGTTGCTCGAAGTCCGTACCCCGGCCGGGTACGCGGGCGTGGAAGCTTATGCGCGCAAGCATCCGGCGAGCGATGCCGGCAGCCTGGCGTGGCTGGTGATTGCTTACGCGCACTATACCGACCGCGAATTCGATAAGGCGGTGCCTGCATTCCAGAAAGCGCAAACCCATGCCGGCGAATTGGGCGACTATTGCGCTTACTTCCTGGCAAACTCATATCTCGCGCAAGGGGAATCGCAGCCCGGCCTTGAGCTGCTGAAGACTTTTGCCGCCCGCTATCCGGATTCGCCGTTCGCGCGCGATGCCGCGTTGCTCTATGCCAGCGCGTTGATCACAACCGGCGACGCCAACCAGGCCATCGCCGCGCTGGAGCCTTACGCCAACGACGCCGGCCCTGATCTAGAACTTGCTCGCGCTCGCGCTTACCTGAAGGCCGGCGAAACCGAAAAAGGCGCCGCGCTGCTGCGCAGGATTTATTTGATGGCGCCGGCCTCGCCGCAGGCGCTTGACGCGAAGAGCGAAATTGACAAGCTGCCGGCGGGCAGCTTTGCTCCGCCCTCGTTCACCGAACTGCGCGACCGTGCTGCGGCGCTGGCCAACGCCAAGCGCTATTACGACGCCACGGTTGAATATCGCAGCCTGCTGGGCAACGCTCCCGTAATCAAGATTGCTGAAGTGCAGTCGCTGCTGGCCGAGGCGCTGTACAAGAACAACAGCCGCAACGAGGCGCGTGCGCTGTTCCAGAAAATTCCCGACGATACCGACGAAGCCGCGGCGCGCCGCAACTACTACCTGCTTGAGATGGCGCGCTCCGACGGCGATGAAGCCCAGGTGCGCGCGATCCTGGACCGCATGCGGGCCAATACGCCTACCAGCTCCTTCCTGCAGCAGGCGCTGGTTTCGGCGGGCAACATGTACCTGCTGAAAAAAGACCTGGGCAACGCTGAGCCGCTGTACCGCGAGATCGCGCAGCGGTTCCCGGAGAGCCGCATGGCGGCCGCGATGCACTGGAAGGCGGCGTGGCTGGCGCTTCGCCAGGGCAAGAGCGACGAGGCGCGGCAGCAGTTTGAAGAGCAGATCAGCAATTACCCGGATTCAGGCGAAGTTGCGCCGGCAGTGTACTGGCGCGGGCGGCTGGCGGAAGAAGAGCACGACCTGCCGCGGGCGCGCGCTTACTACCGCAAGGAAATTGAGCGCTTCCGCAATTATTACTATGCCGAGCTGGCGCGTACCCGGCTGGCGGCGCTTGGGGAAGGCGAAACCGCGGTCGAGCCGCTGCTGGCACGCATTCCGCAGCCCGGCGCGCCGCGCTTCGTTGAAGAAGCTGCGCCCTCCGACGACCTGCGGCTGCAACGCGCGCGGCTGCTCGAGAACGCCGCCATGTATGACTTTGCCGTCCGCGAGTTGCAGCTTTCCAAGGAAGAAGACGGCGGAAGCTGGCAAAATCGCGAGATTGCCCGCGTCTACCAGGCGGCCGGCAAGTACGATCGCGCGCTGGAAGCGCTGAAGCGCGCCGTGCCCAGCTACTTTGCGCTCGACCTGAACGCGCTGCCGCGCTCCTACTGGGAGGCGTTGTTCCCGCGGCCCTACTGGCCCGACCTGACCCGCTACGCCAGCGCCAACGATCTTGATCCGTTCCTGGTGGCCTCGCTGATCAGGCAGGAATCGGAGTTCAACCCGACGGTGGTTTCCTATGCCAACGC
>JAJPJZ010000120.1 GCA_021323935.1 Terriglobia bacterium
TGAGAGCAGCAGCAACGTGGCTGACCAGGAGAGACTTGCCGTAGGCTGTGGTTCGCGGGTGTTGCGCGCAAAAGCCAGTTTCAAAAGCACGGTCCAGATCCTTTCAACGGGTTTTGTTTCGGCGCCTGGCTGAACGCGGTGCCGGCTGGAACTACCGCGAAACCGCTACGCCCGGGCTGCCCGCATCTAGAAATGACGAAGTATAAAAAGCGTTTGTTATAGCATGTTGCGAGGGCAAAATGCTCACGGAAGTATATACAGCGGCAGGTTAAAACGCGCACTTCCGGCTGCTCTGGAGGCGAGCATAATGCCGGTACCGGCAGCGGGCGTCATCCTCCTGCCCGCAGCTACGCTACGCGCTACAACGTCTTCGCAAGCGGCCGCGCAGTGCGGTTCCCAAACACAATGCCGCGCCGCTCCGGCCCGAAGCCGATCACAAACGCTCCTGCGACTAATAAGAAGACCATTGAAGATGCCAGCGCGGGCAAGTATCCGAAGCGTTGCGCCGCCACCGACTGGAAATAGGCGACGCCTGAGGCGCACAGCACGCCCATCTGGTAAGCGAAGCCAGGGAAAAATCCCCTGAGCTCGTCGGGCGAAAGTTCATTGATGTGCGCCGGAATCACGCCCCAGGCTCCCTGCACCATGAACTGCATGGCGAACGCTCCGGCGGCGACCAGCGCAACCGTGGGCATGCCGAGCCACACGGGCACGAGCAGCGCAGCCAGCACCACGGCCAGTACCATGGCGCGGCGGCGGCCGCGCCTCTCAGAGAGCGCGCCGAACGCCATGCCTCCTGCCATCGCTCCCAGCATGGCGACGATCGTGATGGCCGCCGTCTGATGCACGGTGAAGTGGCGCTGCAGGCGCAGGAACGTGGGATACAAGTCCTGAGTGCCGTGCGAAATTGAGTTCATGCAGGCCATCAGCAGCACGAGGTAAAGGAACAGCTTGAAGTTGCTGGCGAAGGCGCGGCGGTAGGTGCGCCAATCGGCGCGCGACTGCTTCCACGACTCCGACTCCTGCACCTGCGAGAATACGAACAGCGAAAGCAACGCCGGCAGCCCGCCCAGGAAGAACATCGGCCGCCAGCCCCACCGCGGAAAGACGGTGTAATAGGCCACCGCGGCCAGCAGGTATCCGAACGCGTAGCCCTCCTGCAGCAGGCCTGACACAAATCCACGCCAGCGCTCGGGCACAGATTCCATGGTGAGCGATGCGCCCACGCCCCACTCGCCTCCCATGCCCACGCCATAGAGCAAGCGGAACGCGAAGAACCAGGCGTAGGTCGGCGCAAGCCCGGAGAGCACTTCCATGACGGAATAGAACAGGATCACCAGCATCAACGGCAGGCGCCGGCCGAACCGGTCGGCCATCATGCCGAACAGGAGCGCGCCCACCGGACGCGTCGCCAGGCTCGCCGTCAGGGTGAGCGCAATCGCCGGAATCGGCCGGTGGAAGTCGCGCGCGACAGCTTCGATCGTCATCACCAGCAGGAAGAAGTCGAAGGCATCGAGCGTCCAGCCCAGGAAACCGGCAATCACGGCATTGCGCGCGTTACGGTGATTGAGCGAAGGAGGCGAACTCATATCGATCTCATGCAAAGAGACGCAATCTTAATCTAAAAATCAGGAGAATAACGCCCGCGAAAAGAGTGAGCGGCTTGTCAGAGTGAGGACGCCTGGCGATGAGGTGGAGCGACGGCGGAAATATGAAGCGAGCTAATCAATTCGAGAGCCGGCGCGATTCGGTGTGATGTCTCAGCGGTACGGCTCCGCTGCGCGGTCGCAACGGTTCGGCGTGATTGCCGCCTTCGGGTTTACGGCTGTTTCGGCAACGGCAGTGACGCCTGGCCAAACACGTATCGCCAGCCGTTTGCCGTCCGCCGGTACACGTCGGTGAACCATACCGAGTAGTCAATCGGCGCGCCGTTCCGCACGCCTTTGACCCGGAGCCTTGCAGTGACTAAAGCGGTGTCGCCGAGCAGGCGCACGGTGCGTTCACTATCCTCCTGATGCTCGTAGATGGTCGTGCGGCTTCGCGCTTCTTCGAGGATTGCCTGCTTGTTTACGATCTTTCCTGAGCCCGTGACCAGCACGAAGTCATCGCTCAGGATGTGGTCGATCTGCTCCGCATCGTTTTGCTTCACTGCAGCCTGGTAGGCGTCGTCGAGCCGCGCCACGGCGGTTGCGTCATCCTCCTGGCCGTCGCTGCCGGTGGCCTCCTTGCGCGGGCGAAACACCAGGTCGAACCACGGCTTCCACGTTTTGCCTGCGTCTGACGACGTGACTGCGGTTTCGCGTACGTTGCTCCCCATGGGCGACCAGATGCCGCGCACCCGCACTTCATCTCCGTTTTCCAGGTAGTAGGAGCCGGCCAGCCGCATGCCGCCCTCCTGCTCGCCGCCTTCGATGGTCAGCAGGCGGCCGCGGTTCGTCACCCAGGTCTGGTGCCACACGCGCCGGCCCACGTCGTAAGTGCTAAAGCTTTCGCCAACGGCGCCGGTGTCGTCTTCATAGTGCTCGCGAAGAACGCAGCCGCCAAGAATGCGATCGACTCGAACGTGAGCTGTGCTGGTGGCTGCATCTTTTTCGGTCACGTTCCAATCGCCGACCCAGAAGTCGAATTGCCGGTACTCCGGCCGGGTGCACGGTTTAGCATCAGGCAGCGCGAACGCCCGCACAGGCGCCATTGCCGGCAGCATCACGAGCGCTACCGCTACCAGGCCAAGTCTTTCAATCGTGCGCACGTGGCTTCTCCTGATGAGCTGAGCGGGAGAGCCCGGCGCCGCGCACTCTCCCGCATAGCTGTGTGGGCGCCGCATCTTGCGTGATCTTCTCGGCCGCCACTTACCTGCGAACGTCGTCATCGCCGACCGGAATTGCGAGGAACGCCACCTGGTTGCCGGTCTTCAGGTCCCTGGCGAAGCCCGCGATCTCGCCGCGATCGTTGATGTCATTGGCCAACAGCAACTGCAGTGACGATGGCGAAGCCAGCAGCCCATTCAGGTCGTACATCACGCCATCCTGATACAGGAAGGCGCGCGCTCCCGAGCCAAACGACTGGCCTACCGCCTGCCCGCGAATGTTGATTCCCCACGCCCAGCTATTGCTGTCGCCGGCAAGCGGATGCAGTTGCTGGATCTGGTGGCCGCGGCTCCAGATGAATCCCACCGGGTTAAAGCCGGTGCCGGAATTCGGCAGGTTGGCAAACCCGACCACCTGGCCCGCGTTGTTGATTGCCGTGGGCGTGTTCCAGGCGATGCCGCCATCAAAGTTGCCGATATCGAAAACGTGGCCATGCTCCCAACGCACCGCGTGGCGCGCAGTTTCGCCGCCCACCGCGTTCGAGCAGATGCCGGAAATTCCCACGACTTCGCCCTGGTCGTTGATGGCGGTTGCGGCCGAATCAGGGTCCTGGCCGAGCGGCGAGAGCTCGGTAACCTGGTTCGGCTCCGGTCCCCACACCACCGCCTCGAACTGCAGCACCTGTGGCGCGTTGCAGGTCGGGTCATGCACGGTGTTTTCCGCCCATCCCGCGACCTGCCCCAGATTGTTGATCCCGGCAGCATAGCCGTCATACCCGCCGAGCGTCGGCAGCGGCGTCATGACTCCATCACGCCAGGTGAATCCCAGGCAGATGTGGTTCGTGATGGTGGGGAAGTTGGCCAGCGCACAACTCCAGGCTTCGCCCAGCGGGTTCAAGTCTGCGGTTTCGGCGATGCCGGCCAGTTCTCCACGATCGTTCTTGTTCGGCCAAGCAATCGCGCTGTTCGGCCCGCCCAGCGTGCCCAGGTCAAACGGCGCGCCCAGCCAAAGCTCGGCGTGCTGGCTTGTGTCACCGGGCTGGTTTGCCGCTCCCGCAATCCAATTCAGGTTGTTGATGCTGGCTGCGGCCGCCGCGGTCCCGCCTCCGGGTGAGCCGAGATTGAAGACGTAATACTGAGGCGGCTTGTGCGCCGGCTCTTCCGCCAGGGCGGCGACGGCCACGCCCATCAGCAGCGCCGCGGTGATCAAGGTTAGGTGTGGTAAACGCATGTGTATCGCTCTCCTTTTGACCGGTCATTGAGTGCTTCGCCGAGTTCGAACGAGCTGAGCTCCGAGGCCGCACTCAACTTAAGTCGCCGAAACCCGGCGCTACTCGCCGTTTTCAGACTCGATAGAAGAAGTGGCCCACCGGCGCGCGCCGCATGCCGCGCGGCGCAAGCTGATAAAATCCGGCCTGCACATTCAGGTCTGAAAATGACTAGTCGAGCGATGCGGCCCGAGCTATGGTCGCCAGGGATGGAAGAAATTCTTGGGTTGAAAGTGCGGGCCCTCGACCGCGCGCGCATGAGCCGCGACGCTCGCTTCGACGGCAAGTTTTTCATTGCCATCACTTCGACCCGGATCTACTGCCGCCCTATTTGCCCTTCGCCGCACGCCAAGCGCCGCCACGTTCGCTATTACGCCACGGCCGCAGCGGCTTCGGCCGCGGGATATCGCCCGTGCCTGCGTTGCCGCCCGGAAGCAGCGCCCGGAACTCCGGCGTGGCTGGGAACTTCGGCGGTCGTGCGGCGCGCCTTGCGCCTGATTGATGAAGGCTTCCTCGACCAGAACTCCGTGGAAGAGCTGGCTGCACGCCTCGGCATCGGGCCGCGGCACTTGCATCGCCTGTTTCTTCGCCACGTGGGCGCGCCGCCGGTCGCCATGGCGCAGACCCGCCGGCTGCATTTCGCCAAGCGACTGATTGATGAAACCGAGCTCCCCATCACCGAAATCGCGTTTGCTTCCGGCTTCAAAAGCATTCGCCGCTTTAACAGTGCGTTTCAAAAAACATTTCGCCGCGCGCCGCGCGAATTGCGCCGCCAGCCCGTCGTGCGCGTAACTGACAATCACGATGACGTCGTGCTTCGCCTTGCTTTTCGTCCTCCATATGACTGGCCGCAGGTGCGCGACTTCCTGGCGAAGCGGGCCGTGCCGGGAATCGAGGTTGTGGACGCGCGCGGTTACATGCGCACGGTCAGGACAGGGGAGAGCAGCCATGCCATCATCAGCATCCGGTCCCTCAGCGGCGAAAATGCACTGGAATTGCGCGTGCGCGGGGCCACGCCGGCTGCGCTTCTTCATATTGCAGCCAACGCACGCCGCGCGTTCGACCTCGGCTCGGACCCGGCGCTGATCGCGGCCGCATTCCGTTCCGATCCGCTGCTTTCGCCCATGGTCGAAGCGCATCCCGGGCTCCGCATTGCGGGAGCCTGGGAGCCGTTCGAGTGCGCCGTGCGCGCCGTGCTCGGCCAGCAGGTCAGTGTTGCCGGCGGCCGCACCTTCACCGCGCGGCTGGTGGCACGAGCCGGCCAGCGTATTACCGGTCAGGGCGTCGCGTCTTATGTTCCTGAACTCACACATCTGTTTCCGACCCCCGCCGAAGTCGCTCGCACAAATCTTGCAGCGTTAGGACTGACCGGCGCCCGGATTGCGACGCTGCAAAACCTGGCCCGCGCGGTGTTGGAAGGGAAAATCGACTTCGAAGGAACTGCCGCTGACATCTGCGCGGCGCTCGCAGCGCTGCCCGGAATTGGCGATTGGACGGCGCAGTACGTGGCTCTGCGTGCCCTCGGCGAACCGGATGCCTTTCCTGCTTCGGACCTCGGGCTCCGCAAGATGGCAGGCGGCAAGTTGCAGACGTTGTCGGCCAAAGAGCTCGCGGCCAAAGCTGAGGCGTGGCGTCCCTGGCGAGGTTATGCGGCCATGCATCTGTGGCGCGCGGCCGCCGAACGCGCCGCATCGCGAACCGGAAAATAAGGCCCGGTTAGCTCGGCGATCACAGGAGCCGTTTTGAAACACGCCGCGCGAGCGCGCAAAAGACGAAAAGTGGTTATGCCGCACTCAAACGAAGTGGATATTGTTTTCGACCATTGGACATTGGCAGAATCGTTCGACCGACGCGGTTCGCCCGCGCGAGTTGCAAGGCGACTGCTCGCCGCGAAGCTCGCAAGAGAATGAACCCGTTTAAGTCGATGTGACTTGCAAGGCCGCGATTCCGAGCTCG
The DNA here is from genome assembly GCA_021323935.1 of Terriglobia bacterium. Lineage (GTDB taxonomy): Bacteria > Acidobacteriota > Terriglobia > Terriglobales > Acidobacteriaceae > JAFAIN01. The sequence continues at coordinate 6,031 of JAJPJZ010000120.1, forward strand.
GCGCGCCGCGTCGCTAGGGAAACTGATGATTGCTCCTGCCGTATTTTGGCCGACGGTGCTGGGCGCGGGATTTTTGCTCGCCGGCATTCTCACCTATCGTCGCGACTTGATGGCAGGAACCTCGCGCGGCATGTTTGGCGTCGTAACGCTCGGCCCGGTGTTCATGGCGGCCGCGCTCGCGGCTTTTGCCGGCGAGCATTTCACCGCCGCCAGGAGCCTGGCGCAGTTGGTTCCTAAGTGGATGCCGGCGCACCTGTTCATCGCCTACTTCGTCGGCGTGGCGCACCTGGCTGCTGCCCTGAGCTTCGTGGCCAGGCGTTATGTCCGCTGGTCGGCGCTTTGCCTGGCCCTAATGTTCTCGCTCTTTGTGCTGCTCATGGACCTGCCGGGTACGCTGCGGCATCCCTCAACTCTGCTGAACTGGAGCCTGACGGCACGCGAGACCACGTTTGCCTTCGGGGCACTCGCCCTTTTTGTCACCGATATTCGAAGCCGCCGCCCGTCGAACTCCGGGCCGGCGAACATGGTCGCGTCTATAACCCGGGTTTGGATTGCATTTGTCCTGGTGTTCTACGGTTTCGAACACCTGCTGCATCCGCAGTACTCGCCCGGCGTGCCTGATTCCACCGTGACGGCCTCGTGGGTGCCGCTGCCGCACGCGCTCGCGCTGATCACCGGCGTGTTCCTGATGGCATGCGGCATCGCGCTGATGCTCGACAAGTTTGCGGTTTCCGCCGGCGCGATGGCTGGGTTGTTGATGGCGCTGCTTACCGCCTTTCTCTACCTTCCCAACTATTTCCTCGCTCGCAGCGTTCCGCAATACGTGAACGCGCTAAATTTTATTTTTGACACACTGCTCTTTTCCGGCACGCTGTTCGTGATCACCAGAGTGATCCTCGATTCGGAACCTCAACCGGCAGCAATCTCGCACAGTGCGTACTGAAGCGGCACAGGAATAAGACCGTATACTAGCGAAGGAGCGGGCCTCAACCCGCCACCGCGGCTGCCAACTTCCGCACCGCGCCTGCCATTTTGTTTGCCGGAACGCTGCCGAACCCCAGGATCAATCCCTGGCGCGCGCCTTTGCCCATGTAGCACGAAGAGAGTGCCACCAGGGAGAGCCCGGCGCGGGCAGCGCGAGCAACCACCTCGCGATCAGAGACTCCATTAACCAGGACACAAATGTGCATCCCGGCCTGCTCGCCGATGATCGTGACCGACTCGCCGAAGTATTTTTCAATGTTCTCCACCAGTGCGTTGCGTCGCTCGCGGTAGAGCAAGCGCATGCGGCGCACATGGCGCGAAAAGTGCCCTTCCTTGATGAAGCCGGCGAGAATGTGCTGCGAAAACGTTGAAGGCCCGATGTCCATGGCAACTCTGAGCGTGATGAAATGTTCCACCAGGTCGGCGGGAATGACCATGTATCCCATGCGCAACGAGGGAAACAGAATTTTGCTCAAGGTGCCGATGTAGATGACGCGCTGGTTTGGATCGAGGCCCTGCAGCGAAGAGATGGGCATGCCGTCGTAGCGGTATTCGCTGTCAAAATCGTCCTCCAGGATCCACGCGCCCGAGCGCGCTGCCCAGTCCAGCAGGTTCAGCCGGCGCGAGGCACTCATCGTCATCCCGAGCGGATACTGGTGCGAGGGCGTCACCAGCGCGGCGCGTGCGTTCGGGCAGCGACGAGTTCCAAACTCGACGTCTAACCCTTCTTCGTCAACCGGCACGGGCAGCAGCTTGCAACGATTCAGCGCCAGGGCATATCGCCCGTAGCGATATCCCGGCTCTTCCACCCACACGCGACTTCCGGGATCGAGCAGTACGCGCGCGGAAATGTCGAGCGCATGTTGCGACCCGTTCACGATCATGATCTGCTCGGCCTCGCAGTGCACACTGCGCGCTGTCCTGAGATACGACGCGATGGCTTCGCGCAGCTCCTGCACGCCAAGCGGATGGGTGTAATCCTGCGGCTTTGACCACAGATTGCGCGACGCACGCATGACCATGCGGTTCCACTCGCGGACAGGAAACTGCTCTGAAGCGACCTGCCCGATGGCGAAGGCACCCCATTGCCGCCGCCAGGGAGGATTGTCGATCGATGAGGGCACCGACGAGTGCCTGGCAAGCCGGCGCGAGCGGCTGGGGGTGCGGGCCGTTATCGTATTGAGAGAAACGAATCGCTCTTCGGGCAGCGAGAGGGAAATGACCGTGCCGGCGCCTGAGCGTGCCTGGAAATAGCCTTCCGCCATTAGCTGCGCATAAGCGTTCAACACCGGCATGCGCGAAACTCCGAGCTCGGTGGCAAGGCTCCGCGTTGAGGGGATGCGCTGGCCCGGGCGCAGCGTGCCGCCCAGAATTGCCTGGCGATAGGAATCGTAAATCTGCTGGTGCAGGGGCCGGCGCGCCTTGCGATCAACGGCAATGATGGGAGTGATGGCGTCGTTTTGCATCGTTAAGGATGATTTGGAGCTGACCGCATGGTTATATCACGTTACCAAAAAGTGGGTATTGGCATAGGCCATTACCAGGCAGCACAATCGGGCGAGAGTGGGTCGAAAGGAGACGCCATGCGTCTGAAGCCAGGAGTCAAGACGATTGCAACGGTGCTGTCCATCATGGCCTGCGCGCTTTCGAGCGGCGGCTTTCGCTTCGCCAATTCCGCGCGAATGAACGGCAATGAAGGACCGACAAAGAAAGGCGTGGTGTATGTGTGCGCCTGCCTGACCAACAAATCGTGCTACTGCATGACCGAAGCCAAGGCTGAAGGCCCGTGCGCCTGCGGGACCAAGGGAGGGCCGCCGCTGAAAGCAGTTCCGAGCGATAGCGACTGGGCCAAAGAGAATCGTGACGCCCTGTCGAAATAAATCCAGAGCGAACCACCGTCCCCGGCCGCCGGTAAGCGACTAGCGGCCGCTGGCTTGATCGTATGCCTGGAACCCGAGAGAGGTTTGAAGATGTTCGCGCGATTCAGTCGAGTGCCTGCAATCAACGCGGCGGTTGACGAATGCGAACCGCCATTGCCGGCGAATACTGTGCACAGAATCGATAGCGCCCCGCAGTCGCGCGCCTCTCATAACGGTGCATCGGCCAAGGGCACGCCAGTCGACGATCGGCCGCATCCTGCACAGAAGCCGCCGGCGCGAATTGCCGTGAAGGCAAAAGGCAAAATTCTGTTCGTCACTCCAGCGGATGTTGTGGCGGTGGAGGCTCAACGCAACTACGTACTGCTGCGGCGCCGCTCCGGCTCCTGCATTTTGCGCGAATCGATTTCGGTGCTCGCACAAGCGCTGCAGCCCTACGGTTTCGTGCGCATACACCGCTCGGTTATTGTGAACGCTGCCCTGGTCGAGGAGATCCAGCCATGCTCCACGGGCGAATACCTGGTTCGACTGACTGGCGGCAAAGAATACGTGGCCAGCAGGACCTACAAAGCCAATCTCAGGATGCTGGCCGAATCCTGGATTGGCGCCGATCCCTTCCTCTCCTAGCGAATCTCCCAAAATCCATAGCCGACACAAAGGCCTAACGAGCGTAGCTGCCTTCAGTATTTGGTATCGTCCATAATCGACAATCCGGGCCTTGTACAGATAGCCAAGTTTCCTACACGAGTGAACCGCGCGCGGTGACGAACTCATCGGTGCTGGTTTCGGCCGGCAGACTTGTGCGTCCCGATTCCCGTAGTGCCTGCACTTCGCGAACTCCATACCCGCCTGAAAACACAGCGAGTCGTCACTGGCCTGCCGGTTGCACATCACGACAGGCTCGTTGCAACAACGGCGAGCGCGTGAACTCAAATTGAGGAGGTCAGGATGAATTACATTTTCGCCGGACCAAAGCGATGGTCTGGAATCGGCTGGCTGCTGCTGCTCATTTCAGCGGTAGGCGCGGCTGCAGTGCCGGCATACGGCCAGGCAACAAACACCGGAACAATTGTGGGTCAGGTTTCTGATCCGCAAGGCGCCGTGGTTCCGGGTGTCACCATCACGGTTAAAGACAGGGCGACTGGTAAGACGCTCACCACCACGACCAACGAGCAAGGCCGCTACGTCATGGTCAACCTGCCGCCTGCCACGTACGACATCACTGCCAGCAAGCAAGGCTTCGCAACCGCGAAAGTGGCTGCGCAAGCCATTCAGGTCGGCTTGACCTCAACCATTGATTTGAAGATGACGGTCGGCGAGGTCAGCACGACGGTTGAAGTGCAGGCCAGCGGCGTGGAGCTGCAAACCATGAATGCCACGGTGGGCAATACGGTGAGCAGCATTGCCATCAATAACCTGCCTAGCCTGGGCCGCGACGTCAGCACCTTCATGACCCTGCAACCCGGCGTCAGCCCTGACGGCAACGTTGCCGGCGCAGTCATGGACCAGAGCACCTTCCAACTCGATGGCGGCAACAACACCAACGACATGGATGGCACCATGAACACCTACACCCCGAGCTTTGCCGGCGATCCAACCGGAGGGCTGGTGGGCGGCGGGCCAACCGGCGTCATGCCGACCCCGGCCGACAGCGTGGAGGAATTCAAAGTCAACACCACTAACCAGACCGCTGACTTCAATAGTTCGGCGGGCGCGCAGGTCCAGGTGGTCACAAAGCGCGGCACCAATGCGTGGCACGGCACCGCGTACGAATATTACCTGGACAATAATTTTTCAGCGAACACGTGGGATAACAACCTCTCCGGCACTCCGGTTCCCGACTATCACTACAACCGCTTCGGCGGCGCGGTCGGCGGACCGATTGTTCCCAAGAGCGTGCTGGGCGGCAAGACCTATCTTTTCGCGAACTACCAGGGTTTTCGCTGGCCGAATTCAACTACGTTTGAGCGCGCTGTCCCAAGCGCCAACATGCGCGCCGGCATTCTCACTTTCGGTGGAGTGTCGTACAACATCAACGCGCTCGATCCGCGCAACATCGGGGTCAACCCAACCATCCAGAAGCTCTGGAACACTTATGAGCCCGCCGGGAACGACCCCAGTTGCGGAGCGCTGAAGGGCAGCAAGTGCGATGGATCGAATGAAGTGGGCTTCAAGGCCAACGTGGCCATCCCGCAGAGCGACAACTTCGGCGTCGCGCGGCTCGACCACGATTTTGGCCAGAAGTGGCACTTCTTCGGCAGTTATCGCTACTACCGCCTGACCCGCGCCACCGCCAACCAGATTGATATCGGCGGCTTTTTCAGCGGCGACAAACTGGGCGTCCCCACGGCCGTTTCGAACCGGCCGCAGGTGCCCTGGTATTACGTGGCCGGCGTTACCACCAACATCACGCCCACAACCACCAACGATTTCCATTACAGCTTCCTGCGGAACTGGTGGTCGTGGACGGATCCGGGAGCGCCGCCGCAATTGAGCGGCCTGGGCGGAGCACTGGAGCCCTTTGGCGAGTCCTCCACCACGGCGCTGGTGCCTTACAACGTCAACACGCAGAGCACGCGAACCCGCTTCTGGGACGGCCAGGACCACATGGTACGCGATGATATTACGTTGCTGAAGGGCAATCACCTGCTGCAATTCGGCGGCATCTACCAGCACAACTTCGATTGGCACCAGCGCAGCGATAACGGCGGCGGCATCAACTTCTACCCGGTGTATCAAATTGGTGATTCAGCGGGCGCCGGCTTGATTGATATGACGCTGTTGCCGCGGCCGGCAGGGTGTACATCGTCGAACGGTTGTTCGCAAAGCACGTGGAACCGCGACGTGGCTGCAGTGCTCGGGCTGGTGACAGACGCGCAGGTGGCCTACACGCGCGCCGGCAGCAACCTGGCGCTCAACCCGCCGCTTACTCCGGCGTTCGACCAATCGACCATTCCTTACTACAACGTTTATTTCAGCGATAGCTGGCACATGAAACCGTCTTTCACGCTGACCTACGGCCTGGGTTGGACGCTGGAAATGCCTCCGGCCGAAGCTAACGGAAAACAGGTGGGGCTGGTCGATCAGGCCAACCAACTTGTCAGCGTGGAAACCTACATGAACTCGCGCAAAACGGCGGCGCTTCAAGGCCAGGTTTACAACCCACTGCTCGGCTTCACGCTGGTCGGCAATGCTGAGAATGGACGCAAGTATCCATACGATCCGTTCTACGGCTCGTTCAGCCCGCGTATCGCTGCGGCCTGGAACCCTGACCTGGGCAGCGGCGGAGTGAGCAAGTGGCTGTTTGGCGGCGGCAAGAACACAGTGTTTCGCGCCGGCTACGGCCGGGTGTATGGCCGCTTGAACGGCGTTGACCTGGTCCTGGTTCCGCTGCTCGGGACCGGCCTGATTCAGCCGGTGCAGTGCCAACTCGGATTGAAGCCGGGCGTCACTGGGCCGGGTGCAAGCTGTGGGCCGCAACTGCCCACCGTGACCACAGCATTCCGCATCGGCGTCGATGGCAACACCGCGCCGCTGCAGGCTGCAAGTCCTACGCTTCCGCAGCCGGTTTTTCCCGGCATCAACAACGTCTCTGCGGCCACGGGGTCGGTGCTCGATCCGCATTTCCGGCCGAACGTCGTCGATTCTTTTGACGTCACCATGCAACGGCAGTTGACACCCAAGCTGAATCTCGAAGTGGGATACATCGGCCGTTGGATCAACCACGAATTCCAGCCCATCAACATCAACGCCGTGCCTTACATGATGACCCTGGGCGGGCAGTCGTTTGCGTCAGCCTACGCCGCAGTTGAAACCGCGCTGGGATGCGCGACTTCAGCAGCGGCCTGCGGCACCGGAAGCACTGCCAACCTGGCGCCGCAGCCGTTCTTTGAAGCGGCGCTTTCAGGCACGGGATACTGCAATGGCTTCGCCAATTGCACGCAGGCTGTAGCAACCAAGCAGGCCTCAAACTTTGCCAACCAGCAAGTCTGGAACCTGTGGTCGGCTCTTGATAAAGGCGGCATCGGCGGCGGGCCGAACGGCACCACCACGCCCGGCTTCAACTTCGCCCGCAGCATGCTGAACAGCCCGTTTGCCAGCACCGCGCCGTGCCCGGGATCGGTTACCAACGCCGCTTGCGGCGCGCAGGGACAGGTCACCTCAGGCGTGGCCGTCAACGCCAGCGTGGGATACGGCAACTACAACGCCGGCTTCCTGTCACTGAAAATGAGCAACTGGCACGGCCTCACCGCGCAATCGAACCTGACGTTCAGCAAGGCGCTCGGCACAGGTGCGGTGGTGCAGGCCACCAGTTCCTACACGGCTGACGATCCTTACGATCTGAGGACGCAATATGGATTGCAGGCCTTCGATCGCAAGCTCGTCTACAACCTGTTCACCGTTTATCAGCCGCCGTTGTTCAAAGGCCAGTCCGGCATCGTAGGGCGTCTGCTGGGCGGGTGGAGCTTCGCGCCGATCTTCACAGCGGGCAGCGGCGCTCCTTTGCCCTGCAACACGCTGAATGGCCCATTCTCAACGCTCGGCTTGCCCGGCAGCCAGGACTTTGGCTCGGCTGACGGCGTTAACTTCGGCACGTTCACTAATTGCGTGTTCACCAAGGCGCCTCCTGCAGCTTCGGTTCACTTAAACGTGAACGGTGATGCTGCCAGCGGCGTCGGCACAAACACTGCCGGCACCGGCATTGCCGCGGCGAACATTTACTCCAATCCGCTCGCGGTGTACTCGCTGGTTCGGCCGCCGATTCTCGGCATCGACAAGCGAGTGGGCGGCACCGGCATTGCGCGCGGTCTGCCGTACTGGAACATGGATTTCAGCGTGAAGAAGAACTTCAAGTTTACGGAGCGATTCAGCGGTGAATTCCAGACAGTATTCACGAACGTGCTCAACCACAACCAGTTCGGTGATCCCGCTCCGCTTGATTTGCAGGACCCAAGCAGTTGGGGCGTGCTCAGCTTCCAGGGCAACAACCCACGTCAGATGGAGTTTGGCTTCCGCATCAACTTCTAACCCAAACGCCGAGGCGAGCTTACCGGTTCGCCTCGGCCCTTTCTTCAAACCTGGGTTGATTGCGGGCTTTAGTCCGACGCCAGTTCGCGCAACCGGGCCGCGGCGCTTTCAGGCGTGATGTCGCGCTGGGGCATCGCCAGCATTTCAAACCCGACCATGAACTTGCGTATAGTCGCCGAGCGCAGCAATGGCGGATAAAAATGCGCGTGCAGATGCCACTCGTCGTGCGCTTCGCCGTCGCTCGGCCGCTGATGAAAGCCCATGGTGTAAGGAAATGGCGTTTCAAACAGCCGGTCATAAAGGCCGGTGAGCTTCCGCAATATCGAAGCCAGGTCGCGCCGCTCGCCTGCGGTCAACGCGGCCAGGTCAGCCACGTGCCGCTTGCTGAGCAGCAGCGTCTCGTAAGGCCACACCGCCCAATACGGCACCACGGCAACAAAGCTCTCATTGTGCGTGACCATCCGAATGTCTTTTTCTGCTTCCACGCCGACGTAGTCGCACAGCATGCATGCACTGTGCTGCGCTCGGTAGGCGATGAGGTGTTGCTGCTCTTTCGCAGGTTCGGTGGGAAGGTCGGCGGTTGCCCACACCTGGCAGTGCGGGTGCGGGTTGCTCGCGCCCATCATGGCGCCACGGTTTTCGAAGATCTGGACATATTGCACCGAGTCGCGGCTGCCGAGTTGCTGCCACTCGGAGGCCCACACCGCCACGACACGTTCAATTTCGTCCACCGGCATGCTGGCCAACGTCAGGTCGTGCCGCGGCGAAAAGCAAATCACCTTGCAGATTCCGGGCTCGCCCTGCGCCACGAGCAGGTCGTGGTGGTTATGAATTTCGTGCCGGGTGTGGGGCAGCAGCGCGGCGAAGTCATTGTCAAAAACGAAGGTCGAGGTATATTCCGGATTGCGCTTCCCGCCGGCGCGCGTGTTGCCGGGGCACAGATAGCACTTGGGGTCGTATTGCGGCTTTGCTTCTTCAGCGGCCTGCTCCACCTGGCCTTGCCATGGGCGCTCGGAGCGTTGCGGAGAAACCAGCACCCACTCGCCGGTGAGCGGGTTCCGTCGTCGATGCGGGTATTCAATCACGCGGAGCGTTCCGTCGCCGAGGCCCCTGCGTAGCCGCGTGGATGCCCCTGGAGCCACTCCCATGCGCTTCGCACAATGGTTTCCAGTTCCGCGAAACGGGGCTGCCAGCCAAGTTCGCGCTTGATCTTCTCAGAGCTGGCCACCAGCACGGCCGGATCGCCCGGCCGGCGCGCCGCTTCGACCGCAGGAATCGGGTGCCCGGTCACGCGCCGGGCCACGTCAATGACTTCACGCACGCTGAACCCGCGTCCGTTGCCCAGGTTGTAGATCAACTGGCCGTCGCGTTCGAGCGCGCCGAGCGCCAGGATGTGCGCGTCAGCCAGGTCAACCACGTGGATGTAGTCGCGGATGCACGTGCCATCTCTTGTCGGATAGTCGGTCCCGTAAATTGCAATATCTTTGCGCTGCCCCAGCGCAACCTGCAGGATAAGAGGAACCAGGTGCGACTCCGGCTGGTGCGCCTCACCGAACTCACGCGTAGCGCCCGCCGCGTTGAAGTAGCGCAGGCTCGCGTAGCGCAGATCGTGAATGCGATGGAACCATGACAACATGCGTTCAACCAGCAGCTTCGATTCGCCGTACACGTTCGTGGGCTTCAGCGCATCGGATTCGCGGATCGGGATTGTTTCCGGCTCGCCATAGAGCGCGGCCGTAGAGGAGAACACAAGACGTTTGACACCGGCCGCCAGCATCGCCTCAAGCAGCGTGAGCGTGGATGCAGTGTTGTTGCGGAAATAGCGCTCCGGCACCTGCATCGATTCGCCCGCTTCCACCAGCGCTGCGAAGTGCATGACCGCTTCAATCCCATGCGAACGGAATACCGTATCGAGCGTCTCGCGGTCAGCCACTTCACCGCGAATTAGTTCCACGCCGCGTGGAACCGCCTGCGCATAGCCGTGTGAAAGGTTGTCATACACCGTTACTTCGTGGCCCGCCCGCAGCAGCTCCGCAACCGTTACGCTGCCGATGTATCCCGCGCCGCCCGTCACCAGCACTCTCATGCGTTCTTCTCCGAACGCGCCGTTACCTCGTGGGCGCCATCTGCAGCCCGCGTGCGATACAGTTCGGGCTTCATGCCGGTTGCCTGCTCGTAGTTGCGGGCCAGTTCGCTTTGGAAGCGCTCGGCATCAGCCTGCGCCACCAGGTTGACCACGCACCCGCCAAACCCGCCGCCCGTCATGCGTGAGCCAATTGCGCCTGCCTCAGATGCAAATGACACCAGCAGGTCGAGTTCGCGGCAACTCACTTCATAGTCGTCGCGAAGGCTGGCGTGCGACTCGGCCATCAGTTCGCCGGCGCGGCGCAGCTCTCCCGCCTTCAGCGCGCGCGCGAATTCCAGCACGCGGGCATTCTCGCTCACCACGTACCGGCAGCGCCGATAGATCTTCGGCGGAAGATCGCCGCGGTGCTGTTCAAGCTGCTGCAGTGAAACATCGCGCAGGGCTCGGATGCCGGGCAGCGACCGCTGCAGGATGAGCACTCCTTCTTCGCACTCCGCGCGGCGCGCATTGTATTCGCCGGCTGCAAGCTCGTGCTTCACCATGCTGTTCGCAATCACGATGGCAACGTCAGCAGGGAGGGGAATCAGTTCGTACTCAAGCGAGCGGCAATCGAGCAGGAGCGCGTGCCCGGCGCGCCCGTGCGAGGAGATGAACTGGTCCATGATGCCGCATCGCGCGCCCACAAAATCATTCTCGGCGCGCTGGCACAAACGCGCGAGTTCCGTGCGCGCTAACTGCTGCCCGCCGGCCGCAACCAGCGCCAGCCCGGCTGAAATCTCAACCGACGCCGAGGAACTCAAGCCGGCCCCCAGCGGAACGTCGCCCCAGAGCACCAAATTCGCATCCGCCGTGCCCAAGCCGGCGCGGCGTAACATCACGGCGACGCCGCTCACGTAGTCGCTCCAGTCGCCGCGGCGTTCCGCGCCTTCTGGCGAGACCACGCGCTCTTCGTTGAAGTTCAGCGACACGATGTGCAATGTGCCGTCGCTCCGGGGAGCCACCGCCGCCCAGGTGCCGAACTCAATTGCCGCCGGCATGACCCATCCGTCGTTGTAATCGGTGTGCTCGCCAATCAGGTTCACGCGCCCGGGCGCGCGAAAAATGCGCGGCTGAGACTTGAATCGAACTTCAAATTCCCGCCGCAGGCCTTCAGCGATAGCGGCCTTCGGCGCAGGCGTTGCGCTCTCAACCATGGGTGCAGGATATCTGGTGAACGGGCGCAGCCCGCGATTCGCCAGTCTCGTCGATGTTACACGCTGCCGATTGCGACCAGCAGCACGGCTGCCGATACGTAGGTGAGAAGACGCCGGCGCAAGCCGAAATTCTAGCACCCTGCGCCTGCGGTAAGTCGGGAGCCAGCGGCCCTTTCGGAACGTGACCGTATCTTTAGACAGCCGAAAGCGGCCAGTCGCAGCGCTGCGAATCCTCTACACTCGCACGTTCGCTGGCTGCGCCTGGCGGCGCGCGATCATTAGAATGAACCATCGCCAACGCAACTAGCATTTCAAGCGACGGGGGAAAACGCGAATGCAACCTGCAGTTTCGGCAGCACGGCTCACGGCCGGCTGGGTCATCAGCGGATTCATGGCAGCATTCATGCTGTTTGATGTGGTCGGCAAATTCGTAAAACCGGCGCCGGTGGTCGATGCTTTCGTGCGCACTGGTTGGCCTATCCAGCTTTCTTCGACGGTGGGCGCAATTCTGCTGGTTTGCGCCATCCTTTATCTGGTCCCCGCAACGGCAGTTCTCGGTGCGGTGTTGCTCACCGGATATCTGGGTGGAGCGGTCGCAACCAATTTGCGGCTGCAGAATCCGCTCCTGAGCCACACGCTGTTTCCCGTTTACTTCGGCATATTGATCTGGGTGGGTTTGTGGCTGCGCGAGCCGCGGCTGGAATCCATTTTCCCGCTGCTGAAGTGACGTCCGCACGCCGCGATTGAACCAGGTGACGCGGCGCGACGGCGCAACGCTCGCGCGGACCGTAAGCGCGCAGCCGCCGCGCCGTCATTTCTGATGAGCAGCATTCAGCGTATCCAGCTTCTGCTTCAGTTCTTCCAGCTTCTTGCCGGCTTCGCCGAGCTTGCCTTCTGCCGTCAGGCGCTGGTAGTCGGCCAGGTCTTTCGCGGCTTCAGAGATGAGCGACTGGCGATCTGCCGCAGGTGCGGCCGCCGCGGCCGGCACAGCTTGCGCCGCCTGCGCGGAAGCGCCTGAAGGGTTCGCCGCGTTCGAAGCGCTCGAAGGGTTGATTACTGACGGCGCTCCGCCAAACAGCGCTGCCATCGCCGATTCAAAAGTCGGCCCGTACGCCAGCCGATCCTGCAGTGCCAGCACCACCAGGCGTAGCTCCGGCATGGGGCTGCGCTCAGCCTGCAGGTAAATCGGTTCGGCGTAGAGCAGCGCGCGCCCGGTGGGGATTACCAGCAGCGTTCCGCGCCGCACGTGCGAGCCCTGCTGGTTCCACAGCGTCAACTGCCCTGAAAGCTGCGCGTTCTGGTCGATGCGCGCCTCAATCTGCATCGGGCCATCGACCAGCCTGGTCTTCGGAAAGTTGTACGCCGCCAACGTGCCGTAATGCGCGCCGTCGCTGCGCCCGGCAATCCAGCCAATCAGGTTGTTGCGGTTGGCCGGCGTGAACGGCAGAATCTCAACAAATTCCACACCGCTTTCGCCGGGCAGCTTCATGAGCACGAAGTTCGGTTCCATGACCTGCGTCTTCTGCTCGCCGCCTTCGCCCAATCCAA
>JAJPJZ010000328.1 GCA_021323935.1 Terriglobia bacterium
ATGCGGGCGCTGTGCAGCAGCGCGGCCCGCGACTGGCCGGAAAAGCGCGCAACGTAGGTGAGGTCGGCTGTCCCGGTGCAGCAGCCGCTGGCCGGCAAGGCTTGTGCGGCTGCGGCCCGCACGAGGGCGCCGCGGCCTGAATATTGCGGCACGTTGCCGGTAAAATCCGCCTCCCACTGGCCTGAGTGGCGTCCGCCGAAGATATCAGCCGTAAGGTTGGTGAACTGGAAGCGGCCGCTATCGAGCACAGCCTCAGCATCGACGTTGCGCGCCATCCTGCCGGCGAGCAGCAATCGCCCCACGTGCAGGTGGCCGTGGGCGCGAGCGCGCATCAGCAGCGAGGGCGCTTGCGCGTCGCCCGAGAAAACGCGATACCACGGGCGCTCGGCCGCCGCCATCACCTGGCCAAGGCTGCTCAAATTCAGCTCTGGGGACTGAAGGTCGATTTCGGCAGTGCAATCCTGGGGGTGGCCGCAGCCGCGCGGCACTTCTACCGAGCCGAGAATCGCCGGACCATCTTGCCCGAGCGACGCTTTCAGGTTGCGCAGCGTGGCGGCCGATTCGCTGAGCTCGACCTGGGCCGAGGCGATGCGCAGTGGTGCTGCCAGGCCGGCAAGCTGTGCCGAAGCGTTGGCCAATTGCGCCGAGCCGGTGATTACGGGCGGAGCAAACCCGGCCCACACTCCTGCCAGTTGCAACTGCAGCGAGGCCTCGCCGCGCACGTGGTATGTGGGCGCACGCACTCCGACCAGGTGCGCTACGCCCAGCAGGCCTTCGACCGTCGCAGGTCCCGAGACCATGACGGCGTAGCGAGAAGCGTCAAATTCCGCGGCGATGGTGGCCGGCTTCTCAGATCCAAGCTTGACGGGAAACGGCTGCGCCGTGAGCCTGAACCCTCCAGCGGCCGTGCCGCTGCGATCGCCGCCCACCAGGTTGATCGAGGCAATGCGAAGCTCGCTCGGCGGCGATTGCAAAACCAGGCCGCGCACTTGCGCGTAGCCGCCCCACTCACCCGCTTCAAAGCGCGAAGCGCGCGCGGCCGTAAGTTGCGCGTCCACTACGCCTTCGGCGGCGAGATCGGGAGGCAGATCGCGCTTAGCGCGGCGCACCAGCGCGACAATGCGGCTGACCGGCACATCAGTGAGCCGCAGCGCCAGGCTGTAGCTGCGCCGCGCGAGGCTGGAAATGTTGCCTGTAAGGAGAATCGTGCCCTGGCCCGAGGGAGCGGAGCATTGCAGCTCGTCGAGCGCTTCGCGGGTGAGATCAAGTTCAGCGCTGCACGTGGCCTGCAGGCGCAAAGGCTCAGGGGCCGTGATGTCATAACGGCGAAAATCTTCTACGCTCGCGCGCATTGTGACAGCCGGCCGCGCCAGCACGCCGCTCAGCTTCAGTTCGGCGTCTCCGGTGCCGCGCCAGCCGCGATCGCGCCCGTAAATCAGCGCTGAAAGCTGCCCTAGCTGCGAATCGCGCAGGTGAGCATTCACTTCGACCGTGGCGGCGGTTCCGGAAGCGCCAGCACTGCGGCGCAGCGTTGCCTCGGCTTCAATCACGCCGGTATCGCTCAGGTTAGCGTCAGTCCTGATGGGCCGGGCTTTCAGCCGCGCGCGCCATTCGCGACCGGAACCGAGCCACAATGCGAAATCGGCGTCAGTGAGCGCTACAACCTTCTTTTCAGCTTCAGACTTGAAATTGAGCCGGCCGGCGGCAACCTCGATGTACGGGAAATGCGGGCGCGGTTCAAGCGGTCCGGCAGCGGTTGGGGCGGCATGCGAAGAGCCGGCGCGTGACAGCAACGACGCGATGTTCCACTGGTCATCAGCACGGCGCACCACGTTAAAGCTGGGCACCACGCCGCCGCTTTCCTGGAAGCTGATGCTGCCGAATTCCAGCCGCCCATGCCAGATGGAGCTGAGGCGCACGCTCGCAATGACCGAGGGCGCGGTCATCATGGGCTCGGCGCCGAAGGCAGGGTCTTCGCCGATGGAGACATTCTGCAGTTCAATGGCGGGCTGCGGGAGCAGCCGCAGGCTGGCGCTGCGCACGGTCACCGGCCGGTTCAGCGCTCCTGAGACCGCCGCGGCAATCTGGGCAGCAGGGAAGCGCGCCAGGGGAAGCGCGAGCGCCGCCACCAGGGCGACCGCCAGCACCAGCACTGCTTTTCGGCGCTTCCACTTCATGATCAATGCACCAGGCGCAGCGTTCTCTTCCAGCGCGTCTCGTCGAAGAAATGGATCACGATGCGGCCAATGAAGGAGATCCGGTCGCCCATCGAGTTCTTCTGCCACTGGTCCTCAGGAGTTTCAAACGACCAGTAGATGAACAACGGCCTGCCGATGACGTTTTCCTGCGGAATAAAGCCCCAGTAGCGGCTGTCGTAGCTGACGTCGCGATTATCGCCCATGCCGAAGTAGCGGCCGGGAGGAACCACGAGCTCGCCATCGTGAATGTAGTTCTGCATGGTCAGCCGCCACTCCGGAATCACGGAAGCATAAGCCGGCGAGACGTTGGGGAAATTATCGCGATAATCGTCGTACATGGGCGCCTGGCACGCGGTGGCTTCGCTGGCGCAGTGGCGCACGTAAGGCTCATTGAGTTTTTCGCCGTTGCGATAGACCACGCCATCTTTCAGGCGAATGTGATCGCCCGGGATGCCCATGATGCGCTTGACCACGTAAGTTCCCGCCTGGCGCGGATCGGGATGAAGGAACACTACGATGTCGCCGCGCTTGATGTCGCGATACGGCTCGAGCGGGCCCAGCCAGTTGGTTTTCGGCGCAAAACGGATGCGATCGACGAAAACGTGGTCGCCGATCAGCAACGTGTTCTCCATGGAGCTAGAAGGAATTTCAAAGGCCTGCAGGTTGAACGTAATGATGAACAGGCCTACCACCAGTACCGACGCGATGGAGGCGATGAACTCAAGCGTGGTTTCTTTCTTTTTTTCGGCCTGCTGGCTGGCCACGGCACGTTCGCGCGTGCCGGCGATGCGGCGGCTCTCAGCTGTGCTTTCTCGGGTCGCCAATTTGGGTCCTTGGAATGGAACTGGCCGGCCGTGGCCCCGGCCGGATCAGCGAACTACGCGCATGGCGCGGTGCCAACGCGGAATCTGCAGGACGTAGTAAAACACGTCGGCCAACTGTGAAAGTTTATCATTCGCCAGGGTTGAAGCCATGGGCCGCTCGGGATCCATGGACCAGTAGATGAGCAGCGGCCGGCCCTCGATATTGGCTTGCGGCACGAATCCCCAGTAGCGGCTGTCATCGCTGTCGTCGCGATTATCGCCCAGGACAAAATAGCGGCCCGCCGGCACGGTCAGCTCGCCGTTGTGAACGTAGCGGCGCATTTCGACCCACCAGTGCGGATTTTCGTTGGGCACGGGGAAAGGCTGCGGAAAATCGTCGCGATAATGCTGCAGGTCGCCCGGAATGTGGATAGCGTAAGGCTCGTTGAGCGGTTCGCCGTTCACGAATACCTGCTTGTGCACCAGGCGCACGCGGTCGCCGGGCACGCCGATCACGCGCTTGACGAAGTGCTGTTCGGGGTGAATGGGGTAGTGGAAGACGATAATGTCGCCGCGGGAGACGTGCTCATAAGGCAGCAGGTGGCCCCAGACGCCGCCTTGCGCAAAGTGGACTTTATCGACCAGCAGGTAATCGCCGACGAGCAGGGTGTTCTCCATCGACGATGATGGAATCTGGAACGGCTGCTCGAGGAACGCGACGATGAAAACGGCGCAGATGATGGTCACCAGCAGCGACTGCACCGAAGCGGCGAGATGATATTGCTGGCGAGCCGGAGCATGGCCGGCGGCCGCGGAGTCCGGAGCCGGAGGAGAATCGGCAGAATCAGAGGGCGCAGCCGGCGGCGCCGGGGCTGCAGCCTGCAGAGCTTCCTCGGGAAGCTGATGCTCGGGTTTGGGCGCCGCTACTTCACTCATTCAGGCCTCGGGCGGCAGGCGGATTCTTGGCATGCAGCGCGCGCGCCGCCGGCGCAATGCTCGGCTGGTTTTCCGCTGCCTGCAGGTAGGCGAGCGCATCGCGAGCCGCGTTCTGCTCGGCGGCCTTCTTGGTGGCGCCTTTGGCACGCGCTACGTATTCGGCGCGGCCACGCTTGCTTGCGCGATGCACCCGCACTTCAACCGTAAACGTCTTTCTGTGCGGCGGGCCTTCCTCCTGCACCAGGACGTAAGAAGGCTGCACCCGGCCGAGAGCGTGCGCCGCCTCCTGCAGCGCCGATTTGTAGTCGGATATCGCGAGCGCGCGCTGGCCGGCGGCGCGTGCTTCGAGTTCGCCGGCCAGGATGTGCTGCTTGACGAAGGCGCGCACCACGTTCAGCCCGCCATCCAGGTACATGGCGCCGATCACGGCCTCAAGCGCATCAACCACCACGGCGGCCTTGTTGCGCCCGCCGCTCTTTTCCTCCCCGCGGCCCAGCCGCAAGTAAGAGCCGAGCTGAAGCTGCTGCGCAATCGTGACCAAATGGTTCTGGCTGACCAGGTGGGCACGCAGCTTGGAGAGCTGGCCTTCGTGCAATTCGGGGAAGCAGGCCACCAGTTCTTCGCTGCTCACAAGGCCGAGCACCGCATCGCCCAGGAACTCAAGCCGTTCGTTGTCGGTTTCCGGCACGGGATGCAGGCCGTTGCCGTGCGGGTTGGGGCGCTCCTGCTGGGCCGCGACACGGCTGCTGTTTTCGTGCGCATGCGAAGAGTGGGTGAGGGCAGTCTGCAGCAGGTCGCGGCGGCTGAAGCTGTAGCCGATGGCGCGCTCCAGCGCGCTGAATTCGTGCTTGCTGCCCTGCGTTGCTGCCACTGCCAATCTCGTTCCTTGCCTGGTTAACTGATTCAAAGCGCCTGCCGCTTAGCGCGACAAAAATTCACCCCCGCGCTCGCGCGTCATGCTGAGGGCGGCTTCGCGGGAGCGCTGCCCTCAGGATTCGCTGAAGCCGCGCCGGTCAACTGCTGCAGCCGGGCTTTTTCCTGCTGGGCCTGCTGCATCAAGGCAGCGTCGCCTTGCGCGCCCTGCAGCGCCCGGTCGATCGCCGTCAGCGCTTCCGGATAGTGGCCCTGGCGGTCCAGGGCCAGCGCCAGGCGAAAGCGCGTGCGCGCTTCGTCAGGCGCATACTGCAACGCTTTTTCGAAGCTGGCCTGCGCCTTGGCGTCCTGCTTCAACTCCATTTGAGCTTTGCCTTCCGCGTCCCACGCCATGAACAGCAGTTGTCGCTTCACGCCTTCGGCCTGCTCGGGCGAAACGTTCGAGGGAATGATGTCGGGCAGCGACTGGTCGATGGTCGCGATCATTTTCTCCGCGTCGCGGATGGCTTCATTCAGGCGCTCATCGTGATCGATGTCATTTTCCTGCGTGCGCTCGGCGAGCACGCGCGCCACCATGGAGAGCGCAAGCGGATTGTTCGGTTCGAGCTCCAGCGTCTTGCGCCCATACATCAGCACCTGATCAGCCTTGTTGCTGCTGAAGTAGCGGCGCGTGACCTCCTGATATAGCGGCGCGCGCAGCTCGCTCTGCGGATACTTGGCGGCAAACTGGTCGGCGGCCGCAGCGGCAGCATCAAGGTCGGCCTGCTGAATGACCTGCTGATACGCCGCAAATTCGTCCTGCGACTTTGCCTGCGGCGCGTGATGTACCGGGCCTGACGGGTTCTCAGGCGCAGCGGTGGACTGGCGGGGCTGGGCAGCATTGCCTTGCGACGATGGAGTTGCCGGCTGCGCCGGCGCCTGGGTTGTGGGCGGCTGGGGCTTCACGGGTGCCTGCTGCTGCGGCGCCTGCTGAGCAAAGCCGCAAGCACACGCGAACATGGCCACTACAGCGAGAACTGCACGATCTTTGCTCATTCCTGCCTTCCTTACCTCATCCCGGGAAACATTTTGGGTTACCGGTTTTCCTGCTCAGGCCGCGCCCGCTCTGCAGGCTGGTAGGGCTGCTTCAGGCCGGTTTCCGCCGCAGTCTTCATTTCAGGCGAATCGTAGCCGGCGTTCAAGGCCGCACGGTAGTGCTGCATGGCCTGTTCACGCTCGCGGCCGGCGGCGGCAGCGCCCTGCGGCGTGTCTTCGGCATTTTCAAGCGCGTCGCGATAGCGCAAGTCATAAATGCGGCCCAGGTAAACGTGCGACCACGCCACCACGCGAGGCTCGCGCGCAACTTCGAGAGCGCGCTCAAAATAGGTCTGCGCGCCGCGAATATCGCGCGAGGTCCGCGCCAGCACAAACAGCGCCCGTCCCTGGTCGCCCTGCTTCTGGTCAAGTGCCTGCTCCGCCAGCTTCTGTGCGCCCTGCTTGTCGCCGGCTGAGAGCTTCTGCTCGGCGGCATCCAGCAGGGAAAGCGCAGCGCCCCCAGCGGCGGCCGGCCGCGCCAGCCCGCTGTGCAGCGGGTCAGGGCCGGCATTGCGCGCAAACACGATCTGGTTGGCGTGGCGGCGCTCCGCATCCACATTGATGCCGAGCAGCATGTCGCCGAACACATCTTTCAGGCCCGCCTGCCCTTTTTCGAAATTCCCCAGCGCGTCATAAAAGTAGCGGGTCAGCACAAAGCCCTGCGACACCGCATCGTTTATCATCTGCAGCCTGGCGGCCTCCGCCGCCTTCCCGTCCTGCGCGGTGCGCGCCTCGATGGCATGGATCAGCGATTCGGTCACCAGCAGCGAGATCTCGTGCTTGTAGCTCTCCTCCATGGGAGCATCAACCACGCTGCTGAGCAGCGGCTCCAGCCGCTTCATAGCCTGCGGGCGCTTGGCCGCAAGCGGGTCCAGGATGTAGTGCAGGTACATGTGCCGTACCGGCTCAAGATTCATGTTGCCCGCCGCGTTCGGCGACATAACCAGGAAATACTCGGTCGTGTAGATGCGGGCGTTCACGCGGCCCGGCGACGCCATGGGCTCAACGTAGATGGTGTACTCGCGCCCGATGTAGCCGCTGACCGGCATGCGCAGGTAGGTATCGGTCTTCTCGATCGAGGAAGCAACGGCATCGTGATAGCGGGCCAGCACGGCCTGGTATTCGCGCTGGTGTTTGCGCCAGGTGTCGCGCAATCCCGCGGCCTGATAAAAAGTCTGCAGCAGGGGAGCGATTTCAGCCACGTATGAGGCGTCGGGCGGCAGCTCTTCGCTCTTGGCGGTAAAGGCCGGCGGAGGCCCGAGCGTCAGCCCCAGCGAAACGTATTGCGCCAGCTCGCGTGAGGCGTCAGGCTGCTGATGCTCGCGCACGAAATTGCAAAGCTGCTCCTGAATGCGTCCGCCGGAGGCGTTCGCCTCGATTTCGGCAGCCATTTCGGCGCGAACTTCGCTGCGCACCGGGCTTGAAGACGCAAGTCCATCGTCATAGCCGCAGGCATTGATCGCGCTCAATACCGTGAACAGCGTCTCGTTGCTTTCAAACACCACCTTGGGCGTAGTTTGGGCGAACGCGCCGCAGGCGGAAATCAGCGCTGCAGCACTTAACAGGGCCGCCGAGGCCGCACGCAAAGTTTTCAGGCGGGGCACAACAGGAACAACGACGGGCAGAAGACCTCCTCGACGCGGCAACCAGGGCAAATCAGGCGAAACAGTACTCACATTTTATCAAAGCCCGCACGGCGATTCATCGCGAAAGGCGAACCGGCGAGCCTTGGCCCGCCGGTTGCGAAAAGCCCGGAGTCGCGCCGCTATCCTTTGACTGGAATCTTGGAAAACACCAGCATCACCTTGCCGGTAGTTGGGCGGCCAAAGCTCATGGCGGGCCGGAACGTAGAAAAAATCAGCATGTTCTTGATCTCAGGCGAAAGCTGCTGATCGCCGTCAGAGCTCACCACGCTGTAATCTTCCAGCCTGCCGCTTGGATCCACCGTCGCTTCCACCGTGATGGACCCGGGCTTGGTGCCGTTGACGGTCATGCCGAACAGCGATGAATCGAGCGCCGGCGGAGTGTAGAAGCCGATGGGCAGGTCAACGTCACTGGCCGCCTGCAACTGTGAGGGCATGGCAAACAGGCCGAGCAGCAGCCCGAAGAGGATCACGGCGCTGAGCACGCCGGCCGTGGCCGGCACCATGAACGCGTTGAAGGCATGTTCCAGGCGCAGGCCCAGGCTCTGCCAGCGACGGCTGGGCGTGCGGGCAGCCTCGCGCGAGAGCGCCAGCTTAATTCTGAGCGCCAGCTCAGGCGGCGGCTGCTTGCGGCCGAGGCCTGCAACCGCAGTCTGCGTCACCTTCACCATCTGGAAGCGATGGCGGCAGCCGGCGCAGTCACCCAGGTGCCGGTTCAACGCCTGCATGTCGGCGCCGCTGACTGCTCCATCCAGGTACCGTGACAGCAACGATTTGGCCCGTGTGCAACTCATCTCGCCACCTCTCCGCCCCACTGCCTCAGGACCGGCGTCGCCGCGCCTTCCGCGCCGGCATCTTCTTCGTGCGCCAGACGCGGCGGCTTGCGCTCGCCGCCGAGTTCAATGCCGAGCTCGTGCACGTGTGCCTCCAGGCGGCGGCGCAACGCGTCACGACCGCGCGTTACCCGCGATTTCACTGTGCCCAGCGACGTCTGCATGATCTCAGCAATTTCTTCGTATGAAAGCTCTTCAATATCGCGCAGAATTACGGTAGTGCGGAACGGCTCGCTGATTTCGCGAATTTCAGCTTCCACCCTGTCCTGCAGTTCGTGTTGCACGGCGAGGTCAAACGGCGAATCACCCGGGTCAGCCAGCGATTGCTTCAGCGCGGCGGGCGCATGCTCCACCTCGGATTGCGGTACTTCGGCTTCGATGGTGACTTCCTGGCTCTTGTGCCGGAACCACCACCGCCGCCGGTTCGAGGCTTCGTGCAGCGCGATACGGTAAATCCAGGTTTTCAGGCTGGCCTGACCGTTGAAGCTGCGCATGCCGCGGAACACCTTGAGGAAGACTTCCTGGGTGGTATCGGCGGCGTCGGCCGAATCGCCGAGCATGCGATACACCAGGCTGTAAATGGCCTGATGATGTTGCGCCACCAGCCAGGCGTAGGCCTCTTCCGAGCCCGCCTTAAGCTCGCCAACCAGTGCCGCCTCTTCCGAGTGCGTACCGACCGCGCTCGCTAAATCGCCCAATCGTGCTGCTCCCGCTGCCCTGGATTGCGACTGCCCGCCGGATGGCCACATTCCCGGCCGGGCGATAGCTCTGAAACCCACGGCTTGACCTCCAAAGCGTAGCAGCAATCCCGGGCTGAGTCACCATTCCTCAGCCGGCAAATCAAACCTTCTGATATAGATAGACGCCGCAGCAGGCACGCAGGTTCCCGGGCCGCCGTTACTCCGGCGAACGCCCGCAGCCCGGGCCGCCAAGTTGTTGCAGGGGAATGCGTTAGCGGGCAGGCGCCGAGCCGCCGGCATGATCAGGCCCAAACGTCAGGTTCAAGCCGTTCGTGGTCGTAATGGCCTTGACTACACGGCCGTGAATAGGAAGGCCCCACATCAGGTCGGGATCAAACGTGACGGAGTTTTTGTCGGCCTTGACGCCATGATCAGCGTTCGAACCCACGATCTTGCTGAGGTCATCGAAGCCGAGCAGCTTGGTCACGCTATCGGGCAAGTGCGCAGCGTGCTCGTCGCCGACCTGCAGCCGGATGAGCCCGTCGGCGGTGGCGGTGATGCGCCCATCAATCTGGAACGGCACATCCACAACTTTGTGGGCTTTGCCTTTGATGGTGACTTTGTTGGGCGCGGTTTCGACGCTTACGTTCTTCACCTTGTTGCTGGAGAGATGCGAGTTGAGCAGCATGGTGATGGCGTCGCGGCTCAACGATGCGGTGCCGCGCTGGATTGTGACCACCGGCCTGGTGCCCTTCGCGCGGGGTTCGGCTTTCTGCTCGCCGCCGACCAGCGCGTCAAAGTGCGAAACATGAATCGGCATGCCGCTCGAGCTGAGCAGCTCGCCTGAATCAATGTGCAGCTCGGAGGGGCGCTTGGGCTTGCCTGATTTTGCAGGCTGCTGCTGGGCAGCGATGACTGCGCCCGCGAGAGTAATAGAAAACAAAAGAAATGCCAGCCGCCTGCAGAAGCGCATAAAAGTTAGATGCGCCGCACGCGGCCGGAGCGGGCATGCGCGCCGATCAGAGTTGGATCAGGGCTGCTGCGCCGCGGGCGCAACCCGATAGCGGCCGCGCAGCGCGTTCCAGCGAACGCGAAGCACGTCAATGCCCATGCGGAAACCGTCGCGCAACGGGTTGATCTTGGAGCGGGCATCGTGCGCCCAGCGCACCGGCACTTCAACGGTGCGGAAGCCGAGCTTCTGCGCCAGGTAAAGCAATTCAGGGTCGAAGCCCCAGCGCTCCACGCGCTGGCGGGCAAAGATTTCGCGCGCTGCGCGCCGGGTAAACGCCTTGAAGCCGCACTGCGTGTCTTTTTCCTTGAGTTGCAGCACGACGCGCAGGAAAGCGTTAAACAGCCGGCCATAGAACTGGCGCAGCCACGGCTGGCGTTCGGTTTGCAATTCGCTGCGCAGCCAGCGCGAGCCGATCGCCACATCGGC
>JAJPJZ010000133.1 GCA_021323935.1 Terriglobia bacterium
AAGGCGATTGGCGCCTCGGAAAAACTGGTTGCCGGTTTCTTTGCGGCTGAGGCGGCGGTGGTCGGCCTCCTGGGCGCGCTGCTTGGCTTCGCAATCGGCCTGGGCGTAGCGGAATGGATTGGCAGCGCCAGCTTCGGAGTTGCGGTGAGGCCGCAGTTCGGTTTACTGCCGATGATCGTGGCCGCGGGCGTCGCGCTGGCGCTGGTGGCGGCTTCGGCGCCGCTCGGCATTTTGCGGCGCATTCACCCGGCCGCAATCCTGAGGGGCGAATAGTGATCAAGCTGATCGATGTAACTAAAAGTTACGCCGCCAGGGCGGGCGCACAGTTGCGCGCGCTCGATCACGTTTCGCTCAGCGTGGAACCAGGCGAGTGGCTGGCGATCATGGGGCCTTCGGGCTCGGGAAAATCGACGCTCGTGAACCTGCTCGGCTGCCTCGATGCGCCTACCGCGGGCAAAGTCATCCTCGATGGCCAGGACCTGGCGGAGGTGCCGGCGTCGCAACGCAACCGCATTCGGGCTGAAAAAATCGGCTTCGTCTTCCAGCAGTTTCACCTGATTCCATATCTCTCAGCGGTTGAGAACGTCATGCTCGCGCAATACTTCCACAGCATGACGGATGAGCAGGAGGCGCTCGAAGCCTTGACCCGCGTCGGATTGCGCGAGCGCGCGCATCACCTGCCCTCAGAGCTCTCAGGCGGAGAGCAGCAGCGCGTCTGCGTGGCGCGCGCTCTGATCAACGATCCCAAAATTATCCTGGCCGATGAACCTACCGGCAATCTCGACGCGGTCAACGAAGGCATCGTGATGAACCTGCTGCGCGAATTGCACAGCCAGGGCCGCACAATCGTGATGGTCACTCACGACACCATGGTGGCGCGCATGGCTGACCGGCGGATCGAGCTGCAGCATGGGCGCATCGTGTCGCAGCAGGTCTTCTCACTCGAAGAACAACAGCAGTTTGACGAAGTGCTGGAAGAAATCTGGATTGCCGGCGAGAACAACGAATTCGCCGAACTCGGGCGCCTGCATGTGGATGGCGCGCTGCCGCTCTCGATTGCGGTGGAGAAGATGCAGTCACTTGGCCTCGTTCGCCTGCGGCCGCATTCCGAGCTGCAGCAGCACACGCACAAAGACGCGCTGAACCGCTGCCACGAGCTGGTCCATCCTGATGGGGCGGCTTGCGGCAGCCATGGTCACTTCGCGCTTGAGTTTACCGAGCGCGGGCGCAACCGCGCGGAAGACGTCATTCGCCGGCATCGCCTGGCTGAACGGCTGTTCGTTGAAACCCTGCACGTAGAGAACGAAGCCGAAATCGAGCAGCAGGCGTGTAAATTCGAGCACATCCTGTCTCCCGAAGCCACCGACCGCATCTGCTCATTCCTGGGGCATCCCGCCACCTGCCCGCATGGTTCACCCATCCCGGCAGGCCAGTGTTGCGCCGAAGCGCGGACCGCGGGCGCGCACCATTGAAGCGCGGCGCCCGCCTCAGCCGCCCGCGCGGCGGTATGCGCCCAGCACGTCAGGCAGCGAGATAATTCCTTCCAGCTTGCGTCCATCCGCGCGGTTCACCACGGGCAAGATCGTGGAATCCTGCAGGTAGCGGAGGGCAACATCGAGGGAGTGGTCGGGATACAGTTTGGGCGCGAAGGCTTGCTCCTCCGGCCGCGCCGCGTAGAGCTCGAACAGGGTTTCGTCAGGCCGGCGCTGCACTGCGGCCGCGAGTTCGCCCTTGGCGAGCGCGAGCCATTCACCGCGCGGGAAGCGAACAAACACGGTTTGCTGCGCCGATTTCTCTACCCGCTGCAATGCTGCTCGCGCCAGTTCTTCGGCTTCGAGCACCGGCAGCGATGGCAGTCGCATGGCATCTTCGACGCGCAGCGCCGGCAGATCGCGCTGCTCTTCGAGCGACGGCAACTCCAGCCCGTCCTGCCGCGTGAGCATGTCAAAAATCGGCACCGGCTGCAGGTTGCGCGAGATCACGTAGGCCAGCGTGTTGGCCACGATCACCGGCAAAATGATCGAATAGTTGCCGCTGACCTCGAGCACCATGAACACCGAGGTGAGCGGCGCGCGCAAAAAGCCGCAGAACAACACGCCCATTCCGACCAGGCAATACGCAGCCACCGAATAGGCCAGGTGCGGGAACAGGATGCGCTCCACTCCGCCGACCGCGCCGCCCAGCATGGCGCCGATAAACAGCGTCGGCGCGAACATGCCGCCGGGAGTGCCGCTGGTGAATGACAGGGTGGTTGAAAGAATCTTGAGCCCGGCGAAAATGCCGAGCAGTTGCCAGGTGAATTGATCGTGCATGGCCTGGTCGATGTACTGGTATCCGGCGCCCATCACTTGCGGCGCGCCAAACCATGCGATCGCGCCGATCATCAACCCGGCCACCGCCGGCTGCAGGTATTGCGTCCAGTGCGGCAGGTTCTTTAACCGCGGCCGCAGCACTCCGATTAACTTCGCGAACACGACCGAGGCGATGCCCCCGGCGATGCCGAGCACCGCGTAGGCCAGCAGCTCCGCGGGCCTGACGTCAGGGATCGCGGGAATGCGGAACATGGGCTCGGCGCCCAGAAACGCGCGCGCCACCACGACGCTTGAAATTGCCGCAAGCACCACCGCGCCCAGAATGCCCGCGCTCCAGCGGCCAATGACTTCTTCAATCACAAACAGCACGGCCGAAATGGGCGCGTTGAATGCCGCTGCCAGACCCGCGGCTGCGCCAAGCGGCCCCACTAGCCGCAGGCGATCGCGCGAAAGCTTCAGCCGCCGGCCGATGGTCGAGGCCAGCGCCGCGCCGATTTGCAATGACGGATCTTCCGGCCCGAGCGAGTGCCCGGCGCCGATGGCCAGTGAAGAACAAATGAACTTGCCAATCGCGGTGCGCAGCGGAATGTAGCCGTTGTAGATGTAGAGTGCAGCCTTGGTCTGGTTCACGCCGCTGCCTCGCACTCGCGGGAACAGCCAGATCACGAGCAGCGCAACCACGATGCCGGCGGCGGCCGGAACGATGAGCGCGCGGTGGCGCTCGGGGTTCATGGCGGAGCCCAGCAGCTCAGTGCGGCTCCAATCAATGGCAACGCGAAAACAGACCACCGCCAATCCCGACAGCACTCCGATATAAATCGCCAGCACGAGGAAGAGCCGCTCTTCGACCATGGCAACGCGGCGCAGCAGGGCGCCGAAGCGCGCTGAGCGCGCCGTCATTGCGGCTTTAGGTTGAAGGTTCGGCGTCATTGGTTGTGCAGCGCGGCAATGCGGAGCAAGGCTTCGTCTGTGTTCGTCATCGGGCCGCAGATGGCTTGCGCCTCGCGCTCAATGGTGAAGGCCAGGTCAAGAGCATCCTGCACGAGGTCAGGATTGTTGCGCAGATCGCGATCCGTGATGCGTGGCGCCAGCGTCGCCTGGCGCGACACGAGCCCTTGCAGGTCGGTTGTCAAAGGCTCTGACGTGCCGGCAGCGATCGTGCTGCACTGCTGCAAGCGCGCCGAGGCAGCCTGTGCAATTCGCATCACTCGGCTGCGTCGCTCCGCGCCGGCCAGCCGCGCGTAAGGATCAAGCGCGAGCACAGCCGCCGCCGTGCGCTCCATGGCGGCAGCGGCCTGGTTCGTGCGATCGCGTTGCAGCAGGGCTTCGAGATGCTCACGGGCTTCGGAGTAGCGGCCCAGGTTGAACTCAGCCGTGCCCAGGCCGTCGAGCGCCTCAAGGTTATCGGGCCCGGCGCGCAGCGCCCGGGCAAACAGCGCGGCCGCCCGCGAGTAGTCGTTCACCGAGGCGAACATCGCCGCCACCTGCTCCAGCGCCGCCGGCGATGAGGGCAAGTCAGCGGTGAGTGAAACCAGTTGCGCCTCAGCTTCGGTGTTTCGGCCCCGGCCGAGCAGCAGGCGCACTAATTCGAGCCGCGCCTGGAAACGGTGTTCGGCAGGATTGGTATGCCAGATTCCATAGATCGCATCTTCGTAGTAGCGGATTGCGGCCTCGACGCGGTCGCTGCGCGCTTCAACCCGGGCCAGCGCCAGGTTCACGCGCCCATCTGCAGGTTCAGACTCCAGCAGCGAGCGGAAATAAGCTTCCGCCTGCGAGTACTGCTGCGCGCTCAATAGGGCTTCGGCAAGGCTCCAGCGATAATCCGCGTCATCGCGCTCATAGAGCAGCGCGCTGCGAAAGTTGCTGATTGCAACCTCCGAGCGGCCGGCCGCCAGCTCTGCCTGCCCGCGCTCATACCATTGTTGCGCCAGTTGCTTCTCGCGCGCGTGAAATGCGCCGGTTGAGATCCAGGCGGCGGCAAAAAACGCCGCCAGCACGGCGATAAGAGCGAACAGCAGCAGAGGCTCGCGCAACGCGCTCAGCGTGGTTGCGTCGGCGGCCACCGCGCCCGCAAGCGGAGCGTCTAACGGCGCCGACTCAGCGCGTTCAGGTGAGAACTGAGGCAAGTGCTCATTCTAACTGCGGCGGAAGTGCGGCACGGGGGCGGGCCGGTCGCAAAAATGAAAAACCCAGGACGTTTCAGCGCCCTGGGTTGTTCACTGCCTCCGGGTCTGCCGGTTAGTAGAGCCGGAAGTTCACTTCAACGTTGATCTGTACCGCGACCGGTTGACCGTCTTTCTTGGCCGGCTCGAACTTCCAATTGCGCACGGCTTCGATGGCCTTCTGGTCTAGCCCCATTCCCAGCGAACGGGCCACTTTGATGTCGCGCGGCCGGCCGTCAGGATTAACGATCAGCCACAGCACCACCACGCCCTGATACTTCGCCTTGCGCGCTTCTTCTGAATACTCAGGATCGGGGGTGTAGATGCCTTTGGGCGGTGAAACTCCGCCGCCGACGGTAAACACGCCGCCGCCGAAGCCTCCACCGCGACCAGGACCGACGCCCGGACCTTCACCCGAGCCCACGCCGCCGCCCGCGCCCGAGCCAATGCCGCCGCCGGACCCGGTCCCGTTTGAAGGCGGACCGGAGGGAATGCGCGACATCGGGTCGCCCAGGTTCGGCAGATGGTTATCTGCCAGGCGTACCGTGGGAGGCATCACGACCGAAGGCTCTTTGGGCAGCACCGGATGATCGTTGTGCAGCACCATCGCCGGAGGGGTAAATTGCTCCATCGATTGCTTGGGCAACCGGCCCTTCGGCGCCTGCAGCTTGTCATGATCGCCGCCGCCACCGCCGCCGCCGCCCGCCTTTTCAACCGCAGGCGCTTTCACCGGGGTGTAAACCGCGGGAGGCGGCGCAATCAGGACTGCAGTATCGATCGCAGGCGGCGCCTTTTTGATCGTTACCCTGGTGCCGGCAATCGAGATATAAATCAATCCTGCGATCGCCGCCGAATGCAACAGGATTGAGCCCACACTCGCGCTTTTCGTGTTGCTCGATTCACCCCAGATGTTACGGACCTTAACGGGATGCGACGTCAGGTTTAACGGCGCTTCCTTCTTGGGGAACAAAGCTGCGCGCAGGTTCTCGCGCACCGAGCGATACCACGGTTCCTCAAGTTGATCCGCCAGTGGGCGAAAATCGAGATCGGCGAGGGGGGAACTTGGAACGAATGCTTGATTTGCCATACGAGGTTCGGCCCTTAGTCTTAGCGATTCACTGTGAGCCCGCTAATGAGGGCTGCCACAACTGCTCACCTGCTCCAAGAGCAACTTTCTAGCCATTTCGATGCAGCTCACATGCCTTCAGTACGCCTGATTTCTTGTGCCAAACTCGTCTCACAGGAAACGTTCCAAAGCAGTGTGTCTGCCGATACCACTATTTGATGCAGGGCTACACACAAGGGGTGCTGGAAAGACTTACGTTGTTCAGCGGAATTTTGGGTCATCTTCCCGACGGCAGGCCAGGAACTCTGCTCCCGCGGTCTTAATGAGCAGCCGCTGTTGGCTTCTGCGCCCGCAACTGGGCCATTGCCCCGGCGAGGGGTATGCGAACCGAACCGACGGCGTCGGTTCGCTTGTCGTGGGCGACGACGTAGAGCAAGGAAGCGCTGGGTTTTATCGCGAGGTTCTGTACGGTGTTGATGCCGCGTTTCAGCGCCTTTTCATATTCATCAGTTTTCAGGCCGATGGCGACGTCCTGCGTGGTGACGTCGAGGATCTTGTTATCGGCGGCAAGCTGGAAGAACAGGACCTCGAAATCGCTGGTCCAGGTGCCACTCACCTGATTTACGAATAACCGCTGTGGGTTGTCTAGATCCACTTGCGCCGTGAGCAAGCCCGGCTGGGCAACCGTCTGAGAATTGAGTTTGACCGTTACAGGAATTTCCGTGGCTTCCAGCGGGCTTGCCGCAATCTCCTCAAGAAATTGCTTTCGTGCTTTTGGCGGAAGAAGCCTGGGTTCGGGAAAGGCATAGTAGCCGCCGCGCGCCAGCACCGTGGCACCCGGACGATCTACCTTCACCTGGATTTTGCGCCACTCACCTTTCCAATCGTTGTGGTCGGG
>JAJPJZ010000036.1 GCA_021323935.1 Terriglobia bacterium
GTCCGCGGCATGGGATGGCGACTGCGGGTGGCAAAATCGTCCGAGTCGCGCGCCGACGCAGCCTGCAGTGATTCAGGTTGCGAGTTGCTCATGACCTGATCTGCATCTAAAAATGGAGAGTCGCAGCATAAATTTGCGTGCTTTCGGGTTGAAAGCAGGAGAGAGCCATGCACGCCTTTTCCTATTCTGCCGCGCGGCGCACCCTGGCGACGCAGGCAGTCGCCTTGATCCTGATCGCGGTAATGGCCGCGCCGCAGCTCGTTTCTGCGGCTACGACCATTCGCTTCCCTACGCCGCACTCCAGCGCCTACACGCATGAACAGCAGATCCAGATTGGCCAGCAGGGCGAGGCCGAAGTTCGCAAGCAGATGCAGGTGCTGCCCGATGACGATCCGCTGGCGCGCTACGTCCGTTACCTGGGCGAGAAGCTGGTGCCCTATGTGCCCGATTCGCCCAACCCGCGCTACCCCTACAGCTTTCACGTGGTGAACCTGAAGGAAGTGAACGCCTTTTCGCTGCCCGGCGGTCCGGTGTATGTGAACGTTGGCACCATCCAGGCTGCGGAGAACGAAGCGCAACTGGCGGGAGTGATTGGCCACGAGATGGGCCACACCTACATGCAGCATGCGGCCGCGCAGGCCACTAAAGAAGGTTATGCGCAGGTGGGGCTGGGAATTCTGGGCGCAATCCTGGGCGGAGGCGTGGCCGGCGCGCTTGGACGCACCGCAATTGCCGTGGGCGCAAATGCGTACTTCCTGAAGTATTCACGCAATGACGAATCGGAAGCTGACCACGTTGGCGCGTTGCTGATGTACCAGGCCGGCTACAACCCGCAAGCCCTGGCTGACTTTTTCCGCAAGCTTGAACAGGAAGGCGGCTCGCGCGGGCCGCAGTTCTTGAGCGACCATCCCGATCCCGGAAACCGCGCGCAAGCCATCGCCGCCATCATTCGCCAGTTGCCGCCGCGGCAATACACCAACGGCGATATGGCGCAATTCAACGAGGTGCACGATATCGCCATGGGCCGCAGGCCGCGCAGCGATCAGGATACGCAAGGGGGCCGGCGGCGCGACGGCGCCGGGCAGGATGACCAGGGCGGTGTGCAACCCGTGTCGCAGCGCGATGTGATTCCGAATGGCGACTGGCGAACCCTGAACCACAGCGCATTTCGTGTTCAGTATCCCGCCAACTGGCAGATTGTTTCAGGCAATGAAACCTCTGACGTCACGATTGCACCGCCTGCCGGCGTCACCCAGAATGCCATCGCTTATGGCGCAATCATCCGCGAGTTTGACGCCGAGTCCGACGCGCCCGATGCCGCCATGCACGACCTTGAAAACCAGATTCGCCAGTCGAATCCCAACCTGCGCATCATCGGCCATGACGAGCCGGTGACGGTGAACGGCGTGCAAGGCCGGTCTGTCGATATGGTCACTTCGTCCCCTATCAATGGCCCTGACGGCCGGCCCCTGCGCGAACGCGACTGGCTGGTGCTGATCCCGTGGCAGGGCTCTCGCGACGTTTACGTAGTTTTCGTGGCGCCTGAGAATGATTTCGACCGCCTGCGACCTGCCTTCGAACAGATGCTCAGAAGCTTCCAGCTTAGGCAGGACTGACGCGGCGCCCTAGTTTACTGTTGTGACAACAAGACGGAAGGCCCCGCCGCTCGCGGTTTTTTTATCGTTCTGCGATGTAGGCGCGTTCAGGTGTGGTAGTCTGCTTCTCCGTTCAGAGTACCCGGATCGAAGAGAGTACCCTGCTCCGGAGTAGCGCGCCATGAGGGTTCCCTGTCTTTCCTGCTTCCTGCTGGTATCTTCTCTTCTGATTTGCGTGCTCGTGCCGGCAACTACCCAGGCGCAACCACCTGCGTCGCGGGCCCGCATTGTTTCGCCGGTTGACGATTCCAGCCTGGTCACGCTGCGCGGCAACACGCATCCGCTGGCCCGGCCGCAATTCGATCAAGGCGCGGCGCCCGCCGACCTGCAACTGCACCGTATGCTGCTGCTGCTCTCGCGCAGCCCCGAGCAGCAGGCCGCGCTTGACGCACTTGTTGAGTCGCAGCACACGCCCGGCTCGCCGAACTTCCGGCAGTGGCTTACGCCGGCCGATTTTGGCGCGAAGTTCGGCCCGGCCGCAAGCGATGTGCAGGCCGTCAGCGGCTGGCTGCAACGCCAGGGCTTCAGCGTGGCGCGCATCGCCGGCGGCAACACCGTGATTGAGTTTTCCGGGAGCGCTGCCCAGGTCAAGCAGGCCTTCCACACGGAGTTGCATAAGTACGTAGTGAAAGGCGAGCAGCACTGGGCCAACGCGCAGGATCCGCAGATTCCGGCAGCGCTGGCGCCGGTCGTTCGCGGCGTGGTATCGCTGAACGACTTTAGGCCGAAGCCGCTCTTGCGCCGCGGCGGTATTTTCTCGCGTGATCCGAATGGCAAAGTTACGCCTGCAGTGACGCTTAGTGGAGGCGGCAGGACGTACTATGCGCTGGGTCCTGCCGATTTCGCCAATATCTACAGCACCGCCCCTTTGCTCCAGGCGGGAAACAAGGGCGCGGGCGAGACTATCGCGGTCCTGGGCGAAAGCAATGTCAACCTTCAAGATGTAGCTGACTTCCGCAATTTCTTTGGCCTGGGTGCGGGAAATACCCAAGTGTTTGTTGATGGCCCCGATCCCGGGATCACGGGTGCGGAAACCGAAGCTGACCTCGATCTGGAGTGGGCCAATGCGGTGGCTCCGGATGCGGCCGTCCTCCTGGTGGCTGCCGCAGGCACCGAAACCACAGCAGGTGTCGGACTCGCTGCTCTGCACGCCATCGAAAACAATCTGGCGGATGTCGTGAGCATGAGCTTTGGTACCTGCGAATCGCATCTCGGTGTCGCCGGCAATCAGTTTTATCAGTCGCTATGGGAGCAGGCGGCGGCACAGGGAACCACTGTCATTGTTTCGTCCGGCGACAGCGGCTCTGCTGGATGTGACAATCAGGACGTGGAATCCACAGCGGCCGATGGCCTTGGCGTTAACGGCTTCGCCTCCACTGCATACAACGTGGCCGTCGGCGGCACAGACTTCAACGATGCCGGGTCTCAGTCGTTGTATTGGAACACGGTGAATCCACTGCCTTCGCTGGGAACGGCGAAGTCATACATTCCGGAGATGACGTGGAACCAGACTTGCGCCGCGTCGGCCAGTGCTGGTGACCTCGCCGTTTGTGCCGGCGTTGCTGCCAATCAATTGGACATTTATGCGGGTTCCGGCGGGGCCAGCAGTTGTGTGACTTTTGATTCGTCGGGCAATTGCCAGGGTGGCAGGGAAAAGCCGGCGTGGCAGGTGGCTTCAGGCGTCCCGGCGGACAATGTTCGCGACCTGCCGGACGTGTCGCTCTACGCGGCTAATACCAGCAGCAGCAATAGCTTTTACATCGTCTGCGAGGCCGACGCGCTCCCTCCCGGCTACCCTTCGTGCCAGTTGTCGGGCAGCGCCGTTTATTTTCTCAACGTCGGCGGTACTTCAGCCTCGGCCCCCACTTTTGCGGCGATCGTGGCCTTGGCCGCGCAAAAAGCCGGCGCGCGTTTGGGCAATCTCAATCCGTTGTTGTACAAGATCGCCTCGGGCAGCGGTGCGTCATGTACGTCTGCTGCTTCACCTAGCTCAGGCTGCGCGTTCAATGACGTGGTACTTGGCAACATTTCTGTGCCGTGCGCCGCGGGTACGCCAAGCTGCAGTTCGCCCAGCGGATCGGGAACGGGCGTGATGGTTACGGGAAATTCTCCGGCCTATACCGCGGGACCAGGCTACGACCTGGCGACTGGCCTGGGCTCGGTGAACGCCGCCAATTTAGCCAATAGCATCGTTTCGCTGAGCCGTGCTTCGAGCAGCGCGGCGCTGCAACTGAATGGCTCCGACGGCTCGAATGGAAATGTGATTACGGCGACCCACGGTACTCCCATCGCCGTGGATGTCAATGTAAGCCCTGCCGATGCTGCGGGCGACGTTTCCCTGATCGGCGCCGTCGGCGGATTTGACCATCAAGCCTTGACTGGAGGAATCGCGAACTGGAACTCCGCGCTTTTCCCGGGCGGCACCTACACAGTGAAGGCCCGTTACGCCGGCGACGCCTCGCACCAACCGGCCGATTCAAATCCAATTTCCGTCAATATCGCAGCCGAGCCGAGCAAGACCTTTGTGGGGTTGGTTTCGTTTGATGCCGCAGGCGCCCACTATTACCAGGCCAGCGTTCCGTACGGTTCGCCATATCTGCTGCGGTCTGACGTTGGCGATGCGAATGCGACGGTCTCGGCGACCGGCGTAAACAGCACCTGCTCGAAGGGAACTGCCAGTTGCCCGACCGGAACGGTGACCGTCAGTTCAACGGGCCCGGCTCCATACAGCGCCAATCTAAAGCTGAACAGTCAGGGTTTTGGCGAGGACCAACTCATCCAGTTACCGGGCGGGAACTATACCTTCACTGCCACTTATTCCGGAGATGTGAGCTACGCAGGTCCGAAAAGCGGAACCAATGCAATCACGATTGCCCCAGCCGCTACTAACCTTGTGGCGACCACGGTGGGGACAACCCAGCCCTACGGTGCTCCCATGCTGATCGATGTTCGGGTCGGGACAACCAGTTCCGGCGTAGGACCGACCGGTACGGTTTCGTTATTGGACAATTCGAATCCAGCGGCTGCAAACACCGTTTCGCAAGAGTACGAAACCCCTACTGCCGCGAGTGGCAGCGCATATGCAACTCTGTATTGGGAGGGTTTTTACTTCGGGCCGTCTGTCGGGACACACACATTGACGGCGCAATATGGCGGCGATTCGAATTACGCGGCTTCAGCCGCCCCTGCACTTTCATTGAACATTACGAAGGCAGGGATGTGGTTCGCAAATCCGGGGAGCGTCCCGACAGCGACGACGCCGAGTCTGCCGATCACCTTGTCCGATAGCGTGTCTACAGTTTCGCATTTGGCGGCGCCCACCGGTACCGTCACATTTACTGACAATGGTACGTCTCTCCCGGGTAATCCGACGGTGAGCGTGTGGGCGGGAGCACAAGTAACGGGGACCCAGCCGACAAACGCAGGCTTTTCGGCCCAACAAACCATCACCCTGACGCAACCGGGAACGCACCAACTGACGCTCTTGTATAGCGGAGACAGCAACTACAACGCAATTGCTCAAGACCTTGGAACCGTGACGGTCTCTGACAAACTGCCGAGCGTCACGGGGCGGCCTGGTTCGTTAATGACCCCGGCTCTCGTGAACTACCCGACGACTCTCGTTGTCCCCTTGAACGCGCTGAATGTTCCCTCCGCCGCACCGGCGCCGACCGGCAACGTGGTTTTCATGGATAACGGACAAGCCCTGGGCGGCACGGTGACATACGCTAATAAGGCGCCTGGGCCTTACGCGGGTTTTGTCGCCACAATGCCCTACAGCTTCACCACGACGGGAACACACACGCTCACTGCAACATATTCAGGCGACGCCACCTATGCAGCTTCCAGCACCGGCCAGGCGCTGTCGCTTCCGGTGGTCGACAAGTTAGCTACTTCAATTCCAATCGTGAGTATCAACAGCTCGCTTGTCGCCAGCCAGGCTGCAACGCTGTCGATCGAGGTTGTTTCACCTTCGGGCACTTCGGCCTTTCCGGTCATGACCGGCACCGTCACATTTACAGACAACAACACGCCGATCACCGGTACACCGGCCATTGTGCAAATGGCAGGATCCCTCGCGGCGCAGATTACCTATACATTCCCCACCGCCGGTACGCACACGATCGGGGTTCAATACAGCGGCGATACTGACTACGCGCCTTCCAGCGCAACATTCCCGGAGCAGGTGAGTCCCGCGCTCTCGCTCGCAATTCTTGGCGCTAACCAATTCACTACGCCCGCTACCGGAGGAACCGGCACCGTGACGATTGATGCGGCCAACCACACCAATGCGCCGATGACTGTAACCATTACCTGCACGCCAGATTCGAGTGCCGCGAAGTGTTCCGCAAGCCCTGCAGCACCAAGCGTACCGGCAAATGCTTTCACCACCGTGGTGATCAGCTACACGGTGCCGGCGTTGAGTGGCCGTGCAACTCCTGTTTTCCCGTTTGGGGGCACATTCGTATTTGCGGGAGTGCTGGCCGGGCTCGCATGTATCACCCGAAAGCGGCGCCCACTTGCTCTTACGATATTGGCTTTTGCGGCCGCGGTCACTGTTACTTCGTGCGGCGGCGGAGGCGGCAGTTCTTCGACAACTCCCGTTGCCGGGAACACGGCCACCCCACCCTCGCCCAAGGTGTACAACTTCACCATAACGGCGACGGCGGGCAACAACAGCGATTCCAAGACCATCACCGTGACGGTGAAATAGAAGAAACAGAAGAAGAAGAAGAGAAAAACAAAAAAGATCCCGGAACAGAAGAA
>JAJPJZ010000044.1 GCA_021323935.1 Terriglobia bacterium
CACTTCAAGCAGGTTGCCGTCCGGATCGCGAAAGTAAAGGCTGGTGCCGCCGCGCTCCCACTGCACCGTGCTTTCAACGGCGATGCGGTTCTGCTGCAGCCATGCGCGCCACTCCTGCAGATGCTCGCGCGCCACGGCAAACGCCATGTGCCCGCGCCCCTGCGCTTCCATGCCGCCCGGCAGCACGCCGCCAGGCCGGTTGACGTCCTGCATCGAGCCTCCGCGCCGGAACAGCAACAGCACCTGGGCAGCCTTCACGTTCAGCGCGCACAGCCGGTCATCCTGGAACAGAACGCCGAAGCCGAACAGTTGAGCGTAGAACTCGGCGGCGCGCCCAACGTCCTCGACGACCAGGGCGGTTTCAAGAACGCCGGTGAGCGCCGGGCAAACTGCGCTTTCAGTTACGCCGTGCGTTTGCGTGTTGCCGGCCACTTCGCTCTTCTCCTCCAGCTGCGCTGCCCTTAGCGTGGTGCGTCGCGCTGCTTCGATTCCTGCCACAAGGCTTCCAGCTCTTCCAGGCTGACCTGCTCGAATGCCTGGCCACGCGCTTCGAGCGCGGCCTCAACATGCTGAAACCGGCGCTTGAACTTGCGATTGGTTTTGCGCAGCGCCGATTCTGGATCAAGCTGCAGATATCGCGCAATGTTCACGGCGGTAAACAGCAGGTCGCCGACTTCATCTTCAAGGCGATCGCGAAGCTCCTGGGGAACGGCGGCAACCGCTGCACCCGCCACGCCGCGATTCGGCGCCCTCGGCCCCGGTGCCGGATAGCGTGCCACCTGCTCCTGGAGTTCTTCAACTTCTTCTTCCAGTTTCTCGACCAGGCCGCTGAATTCAGGCCATTCGAAGCCGACATGCGCGGCGCGCGAGCTGAGCTTGTATGCCTCAAGCAGCGCCGGGATCTTCGAAGACACGCCGGCCAGCACCGATTCCTTCTTGTCGGCTTCCTTGCCGGCGCGCTGCTGTTTTTCGGCCGCCTTCAGCGCCTGCCAGTTGCGCAGCACGTCGGCTGAAGTATTGGCAACGGCGTCCCCGAAAACGTGCGGATGGCGGGCAATCAGCTTCTCGGAGAGGCGATCGAGCACGTCATCGATGGTGAAGTGCTTTTCTTCCTGCGCCATCTCGGCATAAAACAGCACCTGCAGCAGCAAATCTCCGAGTTCGCCTTTCAGTTCCTCCCAATCGCGATTGTCAATCGCTTCCAGGACCTCGTAGGTTTCTTCGAGGGTGTAGGGCTTAATGCTGTCGAAGGTCTGCTCGCGGTCCCAGGGGCAGCCTTCCGGGCCGCGCAGGCGCGCCATCACCTCAACTGCGCGTTCAAATCGCTGGCCTGAGCTGGAAGCTTTGGGCGCGGGCACCAAGCTAATCTAAATGACGCTCACGGTGGATTCCAAGCGGGCGCCTATGGGCAGCCGCAGGCGCACGGGTGCGCAGCAGCCGCGATCCGAAATTTCCTCTGGACCGGGCGCTAGCTCTTCGAGGTGCGCCAGCGCTTGCGCCGAGACAATCCCAATCCCGCCATTCCCACCACCGTCAGCGCCAGGGATGCCGGCTCCGGCACTGAAGTGTAGGTAACGTATTCCTGCGAGTCAGGCGGAGTGGGCGTGTTCATGGGGCAGGGATTTTCCACGCCGTCGTTGGTGCAATCAGGGGTGAGGATGCGAATGCCGGACAGGAACGCCAGGTTTGAATTTGGGTTCTGCACGTACGCCAGCGCGCTGTTGATGTCGCTGATGGCCGCGCCTGAAACGCTGGACCAGGCGCCGTCGGCGTAAACGCCCTGGCCGCCATCGGGCGGCAGGATGTA
Source organism: Terriglobia bacterium (assembly GCA_021323935.1). Classification (GTDB taxonomy): domain Bacteria; phylum Acidobacteriota; class Terriglobia; order Terriglobales; family Acidobacteriaceae; genus JAFAIN01. The sequence continues at coordinate 1,808 of JAJPJZ010000044.1, forward strand.
GCCGGAAAGCGGATCGGTGTACTTGAAGTAGCCGTCGAACAAGTACCAGATGGCGTAGTTCAGCTCCGCCGTCTTGGTGTTGCTCTGCGCGGAAAAGCCGTCGCCGAACAGCCCAGTTTGCATGGCCAGGTAAGCCGCAGCTTCATAAGCCAGGGCGGCCTGCGCAGGGTTCGCGAATGAACCGTAGAAGCGCGTGTTGCTGAGGTTTCCGCTGCCGGAAACGACCGCATTCCAGCCCGTCGAGGCGGTTGAGACGTCGTCAAGGTAATCGTCGCAAATTACCGTGAACTGCCCATTCGACCCGTTCACGATTCCATCGGCGGGGTTGGAGTTCGCCGTGACGGTGAGGTAGTAAGGCGCGGTGTAGCCGCCTCCGCCAGGCAGATAAAAGCCGCCGGTGCCGACGAACTTAACCTGGACATTGTCAGCATGAGCAGTAGCCAATAAGGCAAAAAACATTAACGACGCGGTCAGGACCTTGCGCATTGGGCCGTAGTCTCCCACCCATGCTATGTGCAGTTTGAAGCCTAATCCCGCGCCCATGGCGGGTTCCGAAGCCCCTTGCCTTTGTTAAACTTAGAGAGTTGCGGGCGGGCGCTGCTGCCGCCGAAAGAAGGATAGGTGCAAGCTCTTGCATCTTAGGGCAGCAACTTTCCATGGTTGTCCAAAATTGTCAGTAACTTAGGAATAAACAATCGGCGTCGCGAAGCATGGCAAGTTCCGCGGCAGGGCGTGCCGGCCAAACTTGTGTTCAAGGCGAGATCATGCGGCGCGCCAGTTCCAGCGCGCCCTCAGCCGGATCGCTCACCGCTTCTGCGACTTCAGCCTGGCTGAAGGTTGCGGCCAGTTGCCGCGCGAAGTGGGTGCGAACGATTTGTGAATGCTTGAATACCCCGCCCACCAGGCCAACACGAAATCGCGATGGCGCGAGCTCGAGCTGATTCGCCACCTCGACGGCGAGCGACGCCAGCTCCGACGCGGCGTGCCGCAGCACGGTTATGGCGGTCGCGTCCTGGTCGCGCTCGGCGGCTGCCGCAACAATGGCGAACAACCCGGCAAAATCGGGCGCGGGATCTCGGTTCGCCGCCGATACCAGCTCCGCATGGTTCGAGCACTTCCATGCCGCCAGGATCCTGCTGCGCAGCAAAGAGTCGCCGGATTGAGCCAGCACTTCTCTGACGGCGCGCTTGCCAATCCAGGTTCCCGAGCCTTCGTCGGAGATCGCAGGTCCGTAGCCGCCGGCCCGAGCTTCGTTTCCACGCTCGTTGCGGCCGTAGGCAATCGAGCCGGTGCCGGCGATGAGGACCACACCTGCGCCGCTGCCAAGAGCAGCCTGCAGCGCGATGACGTTGTCACCCACAACTTGGACCGGCGCGGGCGTCAGCTCGCCGGCGAAGCTACGCAGCCGCGCCGCCACGGCCGCGTCGGAAGCGCCCGAGACGCCAATACAGATCGCAGCCAACTGCCGTGGCACAATGCCCGCAGCCGCACACGCCTGCGTGATGGCCTGGTGCAGCGCGCTGCGTGCGGCAGCCTCGCCAACCGCTTGAATCTTGCACGAAGCTTCCTCGGCACGCGCCAGCGCGCCGCGCTCGTCGCCCAGCAGCGCGGCCGTCTTGCTGCCGCCGCCATCGATGCCGAGGAAATATGCCAAGTGCGTGCCTCGCTGCGGGTCCTGTAATCGCGTTGCCAGTTTAGCTGCTCGCGCGCGGCGGCTGAAAATTCGCGGTACCTTGGACTGCAGCCGCGGCTGAATTGAATTTCTTTGATAAGCTGCACGCGCGACTGCGAAACTACATCCATGGCTGCTGAGCCGAATATGAATCCCGACCAGGTGAGCGCAGCGCCCCCGCGGCCTTCGGCAGCGAGAGTGTTCCTCGGGCCGAACGGGCTGCGGTCGGGATGGAAGTGCCTGCTTTTTTTTGCCTGCGCCCTGCTGCTGATTTACCTGCTGGTGCCGCTGGCGTTTCGTGTGGTGCCGCCTCCGCCGCGGCATGGAATTCCGTTGCCCACAACGTTGGTGGGAGCTGAAGTGGTTGAAGCCGTCGCATCGCTCCTGATGACGGCGATCATGGCGTGGCTGGTTGATAAGCGGCCTTTCGGCTGGTTCGGCATACCGAAAGCCGGCGCCTTCGGTCCAAACTTCTGGATTGGCGCGCTGATTGGCTTCAGCGCGCTCACCATCCAGCTCGAACTGATGCACCTGGGCGGCTGGTTCAGCTTCGGACGAATCGTTTTGCACGGCAGCGACGTGCTGAAATACGCCGCGCTGTGGGGCATCCTGTTCCTGTGCACCGGGTTCTTTGAGGAATCGCTGCTGCGCGGCTACCCGCTGCGTGTGCTGACCGACGGCATGGGATTCTGGCCTTCGGCAGTTTTGCTTTCGGTGCTGTTTGCCGCGGCCCACTTGAGCAATCGCGGAGAAGACTGGTTCGGCATCTTTATGGTGTTTATTGACGGCATGGTGATGTGCTTCTCCCTGTGGCGCACTGGAAACTTGTGGTTTGCCATCGGCAATCACGCCGCCTGGGATTGGGGGCAGACGTTCTTCTTCGGGACGCCGGATAGCGGTTTGCCGGCGACGCACGCGCTGCTTGCGCCCACGTTTGCCGGCCGGCCGCTGTTGAGCG
>JAJPJZ010000062.1 GCA_021323935.1 Terriglobia bacterium
AATCGGCTGGCCCGGTGACTCCGCATCCCAGAAGATCTGCACCACGTACCAGCGCTCGCCATCGTTGAACAGCGTGAAGCTGTTGATGCCCCGCGCAAACGGCTTCTCGCCTTTGTTATGCCGCGACTCGTAGGTCGAGAACACCTGCGCAATATGCCCATACTGCTCCTGCTTGCGCGACACTTCATTCTCAAAAAATCCGCTTTGCTTGAAGCCGCCTCCCGCGCGGCTCACGTAATCTTCCACCGAGAGCACGCGATAACTCGCCTTGCCTCCGTTCTGCGGCGGCCGCACCGGGATCAGCCGGCCCTCCGGGATAAACAGCGAGCGGAAGCGGTTCCAGTCGCGGTCGCCCGCCGGCCCTGAGATCACGTCGTACACCGCCGCCATGATGGCGTCGATGCTCTTCACGTCCGCTTCCTTCGCGCCCGGCAACTCGGCCGCCGATTGCGCCGGCGTCGTCCCCGGCATCGACGCCGCCTGCCCCGCCTGCCCTGCGCCGTTCCCCCGCGCGCGCACCGCCGCCACTCCGAGCGCCAGCACCAGCGCCGCCGCCACCATCGCTGCCCGGATCTTCATGAGCTTCTGGTTCGCCGTAATCATCGCCTCGCCTCCTTCAAGTTGATCGCTTCTGCTCAGTTCTTGTTTCCCACCGGTCTCAGTCTGATCATCATCAACGTCACCACTTTCCCCGCGGTGTCGCCAGCCCCTGCGCCAGCCGATGCTCCACCATGGCCTCCTGCCGATGCGTGCAGATCGTCAGGTCAGAGTGCGCTCGCGCGGTGCACAGCAGGATAAAGCCGGCATCGCGGTCCTGCCGGTAATATCGCCGCGAAAGCTCCTGGTCCCACTCGCCTCCGTTCTCCACCCGCCCGGCGCACGAAAGGCACCAGCCCTGCAGGCAGGTGGAAGGCAGGTCCATCCCCTCGCGGTAAGCGGCGGCAAGAATGGTTTCGTCGTCCGTCACCGCCAGCGTCCGGCGCTCGCGATCAGGAAAGACCAACGTGATTTGGTGATCAGCCACAGCCATTCACAACGCAAAACTCAAAATGCAAAATCGAACCCCGCACGCCCATGCTCGCGGAGCCGATTTTGCATTCTGCACAATTAATTGTTGGTCGCGTTACGGATTGTAGAACCCTCGGTTCTTCGAGTAAGGCGCGTCGCCCGGGTCGCCGCGGCGGAAGTGCCCGCTCGGCCGCGAAACCTTGTCGCGCTCCCAGCTCAGCAGCTCAATGAACCAGGCTTCGTGCTCAATTTCTTCCTGCAGGATGCGCGACGCCATGTCGTAGGTGCGCGGGTCTTTGCCGAAGGTGAGGTCGCAAATTTCGCTCCACGTCCTGACGGCGCAGCGCTCGGCTTCGAGCAGCACTTCCAGGATCTCCGCCGGCTTCGCTCCGCCTGATTGGATCTTCTCCACTTCCTTCACACCCTGCTCCGTCACGCCTGAATAGCCCGGCAGGTACGCGTCGGGGCAGCCGGCACGATCGGCAAAAACCCGGATATCGGCCGGCAAATGCCCGCCGAGTTCGTAAATCCGCGGCGTGATCAGCTCAAAGTGCGCCCGGTCTTCAAGCCGCGCGTCTTCGCAGATCTCCTTGTAGTCCTCGTTGCCGGCGAGGTTCATCCTCAATATGGTGTAATAATAATATGTGGTGAATTCGGCGCCGGCGGCGTCGATCAACAGCTCGGTGAGCTGCTCGACGTTGACGCCGCGCTTGCGAAGCTGCTCACACCGACGCGCCTGGTTAAATCGCCGCGCTTGACGACAGAATCGCTGCCGTGCTTCTTTGGGGCTTTGTTCTCAGCCACAACCGTTCTCCTTTCGAATTTAAAAAACGTTGATGATGATTGCGGTTTACCGGCCTCGCGCCGGCGCTTGCCTCACAAGCGAAGCGTGCGGCAGGGGCAAACCAATGAAGATAGCACGTCCGGTTAACAAAATTTTGCACTTCGCCCTGCGGTGAACGGTTGCGCAGTGGGTGCTCATGCTTTAGGCTTCGCTTTCGTTTTTTTTCGAAGGAGCTGAAAGCATGTTAAATCGCATTATTCCGTGGGCAGGCGCAGTACTGATGGCAGGCGGCACGATGCTGGCGCAGCCGCCGCAGGCGACGCGAGGACCGCAGGCGGCGCAACCGGCGCAGCAGCGCAGCAGCGAAGAAGAGCAAACCACGCCGGAGGCGCAGCGGCCGCAGTTTCCGGGCGGGCAGCAGCGGCAGCAGATGCCGCGCGAGCAATCGCCGCAGCCGGGCGAGCCAGGTGAAGGCGGCGGCGGGCGGCGCGGCGGAGTGGCGCCTGAGCAGAGCGTCATTACGCACCACACGGCGCGCATCGGCGGCCAGACGGTGACGTACACGGCCAACGCCGCCACCTACATTATTCGCGACGATTCCGGGACTCCGAAAGCGACGATGTTCTTCGTGGCTTACACCAAAGACGGCGTCGATCCGAAGACGCGGCCGGTTTCGTTTGTCTATAACGGCGGCCCCGGCTCGGCCTCGCTGTTCACGCACATGGGCTTTGGGCCGAAGCGGCCGGTGCTTGCGCCCGACGGCCACTCGCTGGGGGCAGCGCCTTACAGCTACACCGACAATGAAGACTCGTTCCTGGACGCGACCGATCTGGTGTTCATTGACGCCATCGGCACGGGCTTCAGCCGGCCGGCGCCGGGCGAGAACCGGGCGCAGTTTTACGGGATCATTGAAGACGCCAACTGGTTTGCCGACTTTATTTATGACTGGGTGACGCGCAACGGGCGCTGGGCCTCGCCGAAATTCCTGCTGGGCGAAAGCTACGGCACCACGCGCTCGGCGGAGCTGGCGGGCGTGATCCAGGAGCGCCACCAGATGTACCTGAATGGGGTGGCGCTGATTTCGGCGGTGGCCTTCTCGAACTTTGGCGCCGACGACCGGTCGGTGTTCTTCCTGCCGACATTCATTACGTCAGCGTGGTACCACAAGCTGCTGCCGCCGGAGCTGCAGAACCTGCCGATTGAGCAGGTGGCGCAGCGGGCGCGCGAGTTTGCGCACGGCGAATACGCGCAGGCGCTCGATAAAGGCGACCAGCTTCCGAAAGACCAATACGACAAGGTGGTGCAGGACCTGGCCCGCTTTACCGGGCTGAAGCCGCAGTACATCATGAGCACGAATCTGCGGATTTCGCCGCAGCGCTGGTTCAAGGAATTGCTGCGCGACAAGCGGGAGACGGTGGGGCGGCTGGATTCGTGCTTCATCGGCTATGACGTGGACGCGGCGGGCGAGCGCGACGAATACGATCCCAGCGAGGCGTCGTATGAAGGCGTGTGGGTGGCGGCGTTCCACGATTACGTGCAGCGCGAGCTGAACTGGAAGGGCGACCAGTTCCTGTACGTCAGCGGCAACGTGCGGCCGTGGGACCAGACGGGCAACACGGCGGTGGCCGAAGTGCTGCGCTCAGCCATGACGCAGCAGACGCACCTGAAGCTGCTGGTGGTGTGCGGCTATTACGACCTAGCGACGCCATTTAACGGCATTGAGCACACGGTGGCGCACATGAACCTGGAGCCGCCGTTCCGCAAGAACGTGATGTTCACGTATTACGAAGCGGGCCACATGATGTACATCGATGAGCGGGCGCACCACAAGCTGCACCATGACATCGATGAGTGGATCAACGCGAGCTACCAGCACTAGCCTGGAAGGTAGAAGGATTGAGGGCTGCCGAAGGGCAGCCCTTTTCTTGTTTTCAGAAGGGCTGAGGCAGGAGGAGGAGGGGCGAATCTGACAGGGAGGATGGGACGTACGGGAGTAGCGAAAGGGGGGCGGCGGGTGGGTGCGGTGGACGGTCGCAAGGGCTTTGTTTTAGCTTTAGTGATGAGCGTCAATGATGGGAGAACATGGCCGAGGGCAAGCAGCAGCAGCGCGACCAGGCGCCTGAAAACCGGGCACTGGCGGCGCTTGTACGTGCCTCAGCATCGCTTTTGAAGAAGCCGGAGCTGCAATCGGTTTTGCCGAAGGTGCTGGAGATCGCACAGGAGTTGCTGGGCGCCGACGCCTACGCGGTGTGGCGGCAGAGCGCCGGACCGGTGTGGCAGATCCTGCACTCGGAAGGGCTTTCGGAGGAATACAAGCGCAACGCCACCATCACGGGCTCGACGGCGAGGCGATGGCTGAGCGAGCCCATGGTCAGCGAAGATGTGCAACAGAACCCGCAGGTTGAAGGCCGCGACCAGCTTTACAAGCGGGAGGGAATTTTTGCCATCATCGCGCTGCCGCTGGGAACGGAAGCAACGGAGATCGGCACGCTGGCGCTGTATTTCAGGCAGCCGCGAAAGTTTTCGCCCCTGGAAATCGAAATTGCCACGGCGTTTTCAAATATTTCAGCCGCGGCCATCAACGTGGCCGAGCTTTACCAGGAACAACTGCAACTGCGGCGCAATGCGCAGGCAGAGGAGCGGCGCGCCAGATTTTTGGGCGAAGCCAGCGCGCTGCTGGCCTCTTCGCTGGATTACGCGGCAACGCTGAACCGGGTGGCGTCGCTGGCGGTGCCGGTGATCGCTGACTGGTGCGCGGTGCGGGTCTTCGAGCCTGACGGCTCGCTGGGCCGGGTGGCGGTGGCGCACAGCGACCCTGCAAAGCTGGCGATTGCCGACGAGCTGCAGCAGCTTTATCCGCCCGACGTCAAGAAAGACCGGTCGCTGGCCCAGATCCTGGAAACCGGAGAGCCGGTGTTTATGCCGGCGGTGACCGACGAAATGCTGGTCAAGGCGGCGCGCGATGACCGGCACCTGGCGCTGGCGCGGCAGTTGACCATCCGCTCGGTGTTGACGGTGCCGATCAAGTCGCTGGAAAAGGTGATCGGCACAATTTCGCTGGTGATGGCCGAATCAGGGCGTGAATTGCAGGACGAGGACTTGCGCCTGGCGCAAAGCCTGAGCGCCCGCGCGGGAATTGCCATCGAGAATGCGCGGCTTTATTCGCAATTGCAGAGCCAGCTCACCGCTACGCAGACGGCAGAAGAGAAAGTGCGGCTGGCCGACGAACGCCTGCGCTTCGCGCACTCGGTGGGCCGCATTGCCACATGGGAGCTGGACGCGACCGACGATGTGGTCCGCCTTTCACCGGAGGCCGCGGCGTTGATTTCATGGTCGGAGCGGCAGTTGACGACTTCGGTTTCGTCATTGCTGAACCACATGCGCGTCTCAGGTGATCGCGAGCGATTTGCCAAGGCGCTCGACCGGACAATCCGCTCGCGGAAGGAATTGCACGTTGAATTTCGGATTGCCAATGATGCCGACGTAGCGCTGATTTCGGCGCGCGGCAAGCTGTTTTACAACGGCGGCCGGCCCATCCTGATCGGCGTGTTTATCGATATCACGCCGAACGTGAAGCCAAAGAGCGGCCGAGTCGCCTCCGCCAAAAAAGCCGCGCTGGGCGCTTCCAAGACACGGCCCTGAGTCTTACGGGGCTGGCCCGAAAAACCTGACATTCGATGCGCGACGCAGGCTTCTTCTTGTGAAGAGGCCAACTGTCGTCGCGATATAGAGGAAGTAAAAATATCACCGGGAGGATGGGAGGTAGGGAGGTCCGGAAGAGGCGGGAGTTTCCAGCGAAGG
>JAJPJZ010000144.1 GCA_021323935.1 Terriglobia bacterium
AAAGCGTGAGGCCGATAACGACGCCCTGACTTCCGGGCACACGCTGAAGCAACTGGAGCAGGAAATCGGCCGCGCCAGCGCGCGCATCTCGGGCTACATTGGCGAACTTGATCGCCTGGCACGTGAGCGCGAGGTGCTGGCGGCCCGTGCCGCCGAACACGAAACCATGCTGGCTGCCGCCGAACGCCTGCACTCTGAGCTCGAAGCCCAGATGGCCGCCGCCAACGATCAGCTTGCCGGCTTGCGCAGCGCTCGTGACGCCGCCAGCCAGGCTGCCGCCGATATGCGCGCGGAGCTGGCCGCCGCCGAAGAACGGCGCAAGGCTGCCGCCGCAACCCTCGACCGCCTGGCAGCCATGGTCAGTGATTCTGCGCGCCGCATCGCCGAGCTCGAGCGCCAAATCGAAGCCGCGCACTCCGAGCGCTTGCAGCGCGAGCAGCAGAACACGCAACTCGCCGAGCGCGCCGTTGAACTCGAAGAGCAGCGCACCGCGCTCCAGGCCCGTACCTCCGCCATCCAGAATGAAGCCGAGCTGTTGCGCCGGCGGCTCAGCGCTATCGATGAGCAAACCAAGTCTGCCCGCGCCGCGCTCGATTCCCTTCGCGACCAGCGTTCCGAACTGGCCAGCGCGCTGGCCCGCCTGGAGTCAGACCTGCAGCACCTGCGCGAAAGCTCCGTCCAGGAACTCGGCGCTGCGCCTGAAGATTTGCTCGCCGCGCTGCAAACCCCGCCGCTCGCGGCTGAAGCGCTGGCCACCGAAGAGACGCTTTGCCGTGAAATGCGCGCGCGGCTCGACAGCATGGGCCCGGTGAACATGATGGCCCTCGAGGAATACAACGAGACCGCCGCGCGCCACGACTTCCTTGACGCGCAGCGCAAAGACCTGCTCGGCTCCATCGAGAACACCGAGAGCACCATCAAGGAGATCGAAACCGTTTCGCGGCAGAAGTTCGAGGAAGCCTTCGTTCAGATCAACGAAAACTTTCAGCGCACGTTCACCAAGCTGTTTGCCGGCGGCAGCGCCTTCATGCGCCTCACCGACGAAGAAAACGGCGCCGAAAGCGGCATCGATATCGTGGCCTCGCCTCCGGGCAAGAAGCTGCAGAACGTTCTGCTGCTCTCCGGCGGCGAGAAGGCGCTTACCGCGCTTTCGCTGCTGGTCGGCATCTTCCAGTATCAGCCCAGCCCCTTCTGCATCCTCGATGAAGTCGATGCGCCGCTCGATGAAGCCAACGTCGCGCGCTTCGTTGAGCTGATCAAAGAAATGAGTTTACAAACTCAATTTATTTTGATCACGCACAGCAAGCGCACCATGAGCGCCGCGCCCGTCATGTACGGCGTCACCATGCAGGAGCCCGGCGTATCGAAGGTGGTCTCGGTGCGCTTCGGCGCCGAAGCGCGCAGCGCGTGAGTGCCTGAAAGTCGGCGTGCGGCGCGGTTTTTCAGCGTACCGCGCCGGCGCGTGCCGGGCCCCAGCTCCTGGCTGCGCGCCTGAGAACCGCTGCGGCGAATCTGTCAACGCTTTTTTCCAGAAAATTTTTTGCGCCCTTTTTTTGCACCGCCCCGCGCGTTGACAAAAATGTTGTGGCGGCTAGAATACGCCACTGTTCCTTCTGATACTTTTTCAATCATGACTTCCCACACCATGCCCCCCGTTCTGCTTCACACCGACTTCCCCGATCTTGAAGTCTGGGCCAGCGGCAAGGTCCGCGACATTTACCGCGCCGATAACGAGCGGCTGCTGTTCGTTGCTACCGATCGCATCTCTGCCTTCGATTACGTGCTGGCAACCGGCATTCCCGAAAAAGGTAAAGTCCTCACCCAGCTCTCGATCTTCTGGTTCGATTTCTTGAAGAACACCGTCCAGAACCACATGATCACGCCCGACGTGAATGACTATCCGCCGCAGCTCCAGCGCTATTCCGCCGAGTTGCGCGGGCGTTCCATGCTGGTGGCGCGCGCCGAAATGGTGCCCATCGAATGCGTGGTGCGCGGCTACATCTCCGGCTCCGCCTGGAAGGAGTATCAGCAAACCGGCAAGGTCTGCGGCATTGACTTGCCCAAGGGCCTCAAGGAATCGGACAAGCTTCCCGAGCCCATCTTCACGCCTGCTACCAAGGCTGCCAGCGGGCACGATGAGAACATCTCATTTGCCGATATGATCAAGCGCGCCGGCCGCCAGGAGAGCGAGCGCCTTCGCGACCTGAGCCTGGAAATTTACACCCGGGCAGCCAACTACGCGGCCGCTCGCGGCATTATCATTGCCGATACCAAGTTTGAATTCGGCCACACCGCCAAGGGGCTGGTGCTCGCCGATGAAGTGCTCACCCCCGATTCCTCCCGCTTCTGGCCCGCCGACCGTTATCGTCCCGGCGCAGCGCAGGAATCTTTTGACAAACAGTACGTGCGCGATTACCTGGAAAAGATCCATTGGAACAAACAGCCGCCCGCCCCGGCGCTGCCGGATGAGGTTGCGGCCAGAACAAGCGAGAAGTATGTAGAGGCGTACCGGCGGCTCACAGGGTCTGAACTCAAGGCATAGCTCGGCGGCTACGGCGATCATGAATGCGCTCGACTACATCATTGTCGCCGTGGTCGTGCTTTCCACGCTCGGCGCCATGGCCCACGGCTTCCTGCGCGAAGCCTTCAGCCTGGGCGGCGTGGTCGTCGGCTACCTGGTGGCGGCGTGGCAGTACTGGCGAATTTCAGCCTGGCTGGCGCCGCATGTGAACCCCAGGTGGGTCGGCGATCTCGCCGGGTTTTTGATTATTTTTTTCGCAGTGGCGGCCCTGGCCGGCATCATTGGCCGCATTGCGCGTTGGGGTGCTGACGCGGTCGGGCTGCGCTGGGCCGATCGGGTGCTGGGCGGCGCCTTTGGCCTGGTCCGCGGAGCGCTCTTCACCATGGTGGTTCTGCTTGGCATCGCCGCGTTCCAGCCCAGCGCGGCCTTGCTCAAGAACTCGCAGTTGGCGCCTTATTTCCTGGTGATCGGGCGCGGCGCAACCTGGCTGGCGCCGACCATGGTTCGCCAGCAGTTCCGCGCCGGGGTCGCCGCCCTGCGCGGCATTCAGCAGCAGCCGGCGGCGCACTAATTTACTTGTTCGCCACTCTGAAAGGGAGGCGGTCGTGAAGGACCAGTTGGAAAACCTGATCATGCAGATGTACCGCAGCGGCATTCTCTATTCCGAAGCCGTGCGTGAATTCAAAAAGCGCTTCTTGCAGACTGTCCTTCAGGAGAACAACGGCAACCAGTGCAAGGCCGCACGCGAACTCGGCATGCACCGCAACACCCTCAGCCGCACCATTGCCGAACTCAAGCTCGATGTCCGCGGCATTCGCAACGGCACCCGTCGCCCGCCGCGCTCTGCCCGCCCGCCCGTGCTGGAGAAAAAAGCCGCGCGATAAAGGTTCACCGCAAAATCGCCGCCTCCAACTTCGATTGCATTCTCCCGGCCTGCACCGAGGCGCAAGTTGGCGCGTGCGCCGCCTGAAAATTAAGGTGTTCGGCTTACTCAACCTGTCATAAAATGTCATTCAGAAGGCAGCCCTCATTCCGCCGCGTGGGATGAGATGGGAGCAACCAGTTTGCCGAAATTCGAGGAGTGCCTGCAGCGCCTGGAAAGCATTGTGGCCGAGTTGGAGCGCGGCGAAATTCCTCTCGAGCGCGCCGTCACTCTCTTCGAAGAAGGCATGAAGCTCTCCACCGCCTGCCGTAAGGACCTGGAAGAGGCTGAAGGCAAGGTGGAAATCCTGCTCAAGCAGAATGGCAGAATTCAGGCTGAGCCTTTCGACGAGGCTGCGCCAAAACCCGAAACCAGGCGTTGAGCCGTTTTTGGAGAATCCCCCATGCAGTCGCCGACTATCCTGATCGCGAATTCTGACCCGGCGCGCGTCGCCCTTATTGCCCGCGGCCTGAGCCCTCACTCGTCCAAGCTTGTGACCGCAACCAGCGGCGAAACTTTGCGCAATGCGGTGCTGAAGCACCGCGCCGAAGTCGTCATTGCTGACCTGGAGACCGTCTCGCTAGATGACGTGCGCCGGCTCCGCAATGAGCTGGCCGGTGTCAGCGTGGTCTGCACCCATCGCGTTCCCGACGAGCAAATGTGGGCTGCCGCGCTCGAAGCGGGCGCTGACGATTGCTGCTGCACGGCTGACGTCGATGACGTGGTCCGGGCCGCTTTCCACCGTCCGTACAAAGTGCGTTCGCAAGCAGCGTAGCCGCTACATTAAACAGCGACAGCGCGAGCGCCGCTAACAATGCGGCGCAGGTTGCCCCGTGCGTGCTTTGCATTGATCAGGCGCGGTGTGGACCGCGTCTTTAGGCCAGGCCCATCTTCAGCAAGTCTGGTTCTGCCGCCGGCCCTTGCACCTGGTCAAACGTGCATTGAGTCGGCGATTTTTCCGGGCGCCATCGCAGGAATTTGGTTCCGTGGCGAAAGCGCCCGCCTGAAAAGTAGTCGTAACGCACTTCGCACACC
>JAJPJZ010000387.1 GCA_021323935.1 Terriglobia bacterium
AGAAGAAAGTGTTCTTCCCGTATTTCACCACCAAGCAGCACGGCACCGGGTTGGGGCTTTCAGGCGCGCAGCGGATCGTGCTGTCGTACCAGGGGACGATCCACTTCTGGAGCGAGCCCGGCAAAGGGACGCGGTTTACGGTTGAGCTGCCGATTGCGCAGGAGCGGAAGCAGCCGCGCACGCCGAACTCATCACACGGGGAGCGCGAGGCCCGCACGCCCGCGGCTTGAGCGTTCGATTCACCGCGCGGCGCCCGCCGCGTAAGCCTTCGATTCACCGCACGGGGGATGAGGCGAAATTCCCGCCCGCCGTTTAAATCATGATCACGAATACGTTTTGCCGTGGGCGGCGATGCCCAGCACGACTGCGCCGCAGGCCAGCGCATTGTTCAGCACAAGATTAAGGGCGAGCAGCAGCGGCTGGCCGTCGCGCCAGTAGCGCATGGTTTCAAAGGCGAAGGCGGAGAACGTGGTGAAGGCGCCGCAGAAGCCGGTGGCGGCGAACAGGCGCCAGCGGTCATGAGCGTGGTCGGCGCTCCAGGTAAGCACGTAGCCCACGATGAATGAGCCGACGACGTTGACGATCAACGTGCCGTAGGGGAAGCCGTGATGGCGGGCGAGATCAGAGGAGTAGTGGGTGACGGCGAAGCGGGCAAAGGCGCCAAGCAGGGCGCCGGCAGCGAGGCACAGCAGGTTTTGCAGCATGACGAGGCTCCTACGCAGAAGTGGTAGGAGTCATCAGTCACCGCGCACGGCGGGACGGTTCAGGCGCGCCAGCGCGCGCCGGGCGAACTCCATCGCCTGATGTCATGATGCAACGGCAATTCTAAAAATGCAAAGTTCGGAGGCCCGGGCGCCGCAGGGCATGAGCAGCGCGGGCCGCGGTGGCGCGAGTGATGGGTGCGTGAGGCGGAACGCGCGCGTGCGCGAGAGAGCGGCGTGAGAGCGGCGCGTGAATTGGCGTGCAACCAAAGTGCCTGCTGAAGCAACGCGGGAAAATGTTGACTCGCGCGAAAAAAATTCGCGGCGCGCGTGCACAAACCACTCTCGATATTTATAATCGCCTGTTTTGTTTGAGTGTTCCTGCGCAATGTAGCGCGCGGTACGTGATACGGCTTTCATTTGCAGTGTGGCTTTCCTTCAGCAGTTCGATTGACCGGCGATAAACGCAGTATCCAACTTGGCTCGTCATCCTGAACCGGCGGCATTAAAGGCGCTGTGCCGCGGACCCCTCCGGGGGAAAGGATTTTGCTAACGTTTCCGGCCGCTTTGCCCAGCCAGTGATGGCACCCGAGGCTGGGGCCTGCGAAGCGGGGCAGTACAGTCATTCGCCCCTCGGGGGGCATAGCGATGCCTGAGGCGGCTTCGCGCCGCGGGCACTGCGGAACTTCGACCGAGAAGCATGTCGCAAGTTTTTCATCGCAGCACGAACAGCATTTCGCGCTTCACCATTTTCGGCGCGCTGTTTGTGCTGCTCGGGCTGGCCTGGGTGGGCGAGCAGATCCAGCGCTCGCCTTACGTCAATTACATGGGGGTAGCGCAGATCCAGCCGGTGCCGTTCAGCCACCAGCACCACGTGGGCGCGCTGGGCATCGATTGCCGCTACTGCCACACCTCGGTTGAAAGTTCCAGTTTTGCCGGCATTCCGCCGACCAAGACGTGCATGAACTGCCATTCGCAAATCTGGACCAACACGCCGATGCTGGAGCCGGTGCGGGCCAGCTTCCGCAGCGGCAACTCGCTGGTGTGGACCAGGGTGAACGACCTGCCCGATTTTGTTTTCTTCGACCACAGCATTCACGTGAACAAAGGGATTGGCTGTTATTCGTGCCACGGGGCGGTGGACCGCATGCCGCTGATGTATGCGGCGCACACGCTGCAGATGGAGTGGTGCATCGATTGCCATCGCAACCCGGAGAAAAACATCAGGCCGAAAGAGCAGGTGTTCAACATGGAATACCAGCCTCCGGCCAACCAGATGGAACTGGGGCGCAGGCTGGAGAAGCAGTACCACCTGCGCAGCGTGTACGACCTGACCAGTTGCAATACGTGCCATCGCTAGAGGCGGCGGGCACGGAAGTGAAATTCGGAAGCACGCGCGCGGAACGCACAGCAGATCGTTGAATCAAGGTGAACGAGATATTCAAAATCCTGAATAACGCCACCGGCCGAATGGCGGGAGCGGGCGAAACAGGCGCGGCCGCAGAGGTTTTGGCGCGGCCGAAGAAGCAGCGGCCGGTGGCTGATTTCGCGGGCAAGCGCGGGCCTGAGCTTTGGCGCCATATAGAAGAGGCGCTTGAAGACCCTGAGGTGCGCGAGCGGCTGGGCCGCGAGCTGCCGCGCGACGAAGG
This sequence comes from Terriglobia bacterium, assembly GCA_021323935.1. Taxonomy (GTDB): domain Bacteria; phylum Acidobacteriota; class Terriglobia; order Terriglobales; family Acidobacteriaceae; genus JAFAIN01. Next base: position 2,351 of record JAJPJZ010000387.1, read on the forward strand.
CTATCTGGATCCGGTGAGCCGGCGTAAGTTCCTGCAGCTTTCAGCGGTGACGATGGCGATTGCCGGCGTCAGCGCCTGCACCAAGCAGCCGCTCGAGCCCATCGTGCCGTACGTTCGGCAGCCGGAAGGCATGACGCTGGGCAAACCGCTGTATTTTGCCACGGCGTTTCCGCTGAGCGGCGTGCTCAGGCCGGTGCTGGTGAAGAGCAACGAAGGGCGGCCCACCAAGATTGAAGGCAATCCGCAGCACCCGGCGTCGCTCGGCGGCAGCAGCGTGTTTACCCAAGCCTCGCTCTACGATCTGTACGACCCTGATCGCTCGCAGACGATTGAGTACCTGGGCGATGTGCGCGCGTGGTCGGCATTCCTGGGCGCTATGCGCGGGCAGGTCAACGCGCAGAAGGCCATCGGCGGCGCCGGCATTCGCCTGCTGACGGGCACGACGACTTCACCTTCGTTTGCGGCGCAGGTGAATGCGCTGAAGAAAAATTTTCCGCAGATGAAGTGGCACGTGTATGAGCCGCTGAATCGCGACACGGTAAAGCAGGGCGCGCAGCAGGCGCTTGGCCAGGTGGTGGAGACGCGGTACGACATTGCCGCTGCCGACGTGATTGTGTCGCTCGATGCCAACTTCCTGAGCGGCGAGTTCCCCGGGTTTGAGCGCTACGCGCGCGACTTCGCGGCGCGGCGCAAGCCGGAAGCGGGTGGCGGCGCGGCGGGCGGCGGGCAAAGGCCGATGTTGCGGTTTTATGCCATTGAGACTTCGCCGACCAATACCGGCGGCAAGGTCGACCATCGGCTGGGAGTGAAGCCGAGCGAACTGGAGCAGGCGGCGGGGGCGTTGGCTTCGCTGGTGGCAAGCACCGGCAACGAGGCAGGCGCCGTTCCGGGCGATTTTGCCGGCTTTGTGCTGGCGGCGCGAGCTGATTTGCAGAGCGCCCGCGGCCGCAGCATCGTCATCGCCGGCGACCAGGCTCCTGCCTCGGTGCATGCGCTGGCGCACCGCATGAATGCGGCACTCGGCAACGTGGGCCGGACGGTGTTCTACACCGACCCGATTGAATCGAACCCGGCGGTGCAAATTGATTCGCTCAAAGACCTGATCAACGACCTGAAGGCGAACAAGGTCGATGTGCTGATTATCAGCGGGGTGAATCCCGCCTTCGATGCGCCGGCCGACCTGGAATTCGGCAAGTGGGTGGGAGCGGCGAAGCTGGTGGTGCACCACGGGCTGTACCAGGATGAAACTTCGGCGCACGCGCACTGGCACGTGAACGCGGCGCATTACCTGGAAAGCTGGAGCGACGGGCGGGCTTACGACGGGACGGTTTCGATTGTGCAGCCGCTGATTGCTCCTTTATATGGGGGCAAGACCGAGCACGAGCTGCTGGCGGCGTTCAGCGACAATCCTGACCAGGCGGCCTACGAGATCATTCGCGGGTTCTGGCAGGCGCAGCCGCAGATGGGCGGCGCGGATTTTGAGATCAAGTGGCGGCGCGCGGTGCACGACGGGTTCATTGCCAACTCGCAGTTGCCGCCGAAAAATGTGACCGCCGGCGGGGCAGCGGCGGCGGCGACGGCACGGCAGAATGGCGGCGAGATTGAAGTGGTGTTCCGCCCCGATCCGACGATTTACGACGGCCGCTTCGGCAACAATGCGTGGCTGCAGGAGATTGAGAAGCCGCTGACCACGATCACGTGGGACAACACAATCTGGATCAGCATGGCGCTGGCGCAGCGGTTGAAGCTGTATGACGCTGCCATGCAGCAATCGGCCAACGTGGTGGAACTGGAGCTGAACGGCCGCAAGGTGCGCGGGCCGCTGTATGTGCAGCCTGGAATGCCCGACGGCATGGTGACGGTATTCACCGGCTACGGGCACACGCACATCGGGCACACCGGAAACGGGTTTGGCTACAACGCATACGAGGTCCGCAGCTCGGATGCGCCGTGGTCGGCGGCGGGGGCAAAGCTTACGCGCACCGATCGAACGGTGCCGGTGGCGATGATCCAGCCGGAGCAGCAGGTACACGCCGGCGACGTGAAGGACCGCAACGGCCTGCCGGTTGAGACGCGCGACCTGGTGCGCATCGGCACGGTGGAGAAGTTCCACAAGGACCCGCGTTTCGCGCAGAAATCGGACACGCAGGAGCCCTCAACCGCGGGGCCTGACGAGCTGCCGAAGGATTCGCTGCTGCCGAACTACAACTACAGCGGCTACGCCTGGGCCATGGTGATTGACCTGAACTCGTGCGTGGGCTGCAACGCGTGCATTGCCGCCTGCCAGGCGGAAAACAACATCCCGGTGGTGGGCAAGGAGCAGGTGCTGAAGCGGCGGCCGATGCACTGGCTGCGCGTCGATACTTACTACGATGACGTGGCCAATCCGCGCATGTACTTCCAGCCGCTGCCCTGCATGCAGTGCGAGGATGCGCCGTGCGAATACGTGTGCCCGGTGGGCGCGACGGTGCATTCCACCGAAGGCCTGAACGACATGGTGTACAACCGCTGCGTGGGCACGCGCTATTGCTCGAACAACTGCCCATACAAGGTGCGACGGTTTAATTTCCTGCTGTTCCAGGACTGGAACACGCCGCAGTTGAAGCTGATGCGCAACCCGGAAGTTTCGGTGCGCTCGCGCGGGGTGATGGAAAAGTGCACGTACTGCGTGCAGCGCATCACCAAGGCGCGCATTACGGCGGAAGAGGAAGACCGGCCGGTCCGCGACCAGGAGTTTACGACAGCGTGCGCGCAGGCCTGCCCGGCGGATGCGATCGTGTTCGGCAACCAGAACCAGAAGGATGGACGGACGGCGACGCTGAAAGCTTCGCCGCGCAATTACGGGCTGCTGGAGGAGCTGAACACGCGGCCGCGCACCACGTATCTGGCGGGCGTGCTGAACCCGAACCCGGGGCTGAAGACGAAAGACGTGGAAGAGGCTGAACGCGAGTAAGCATTCGAGATGGAAGCGAGTTTGGACGGCGACGGGGAACGAGAAATTCGGTAACGCGAAACTGGTTTGAATGGCTGAACACGAAGAGCACATAGACGAAATGTCGTCGCACCTGGCGCCTGCGGGGCCGGCAATCCTGGCGCCGGGGCACACGTTCGCCACCATCACGGACAAGATCAGCGCGGTGGTGCTGAGCCGCGACACGCCGGCGGCGTGGCTGCTGGCGACGGGCGGCTTCGGGCTGCTGATGATGTGGCTGCTGTTCGCGACGGCGTATCAGTTGGCGCGCGGCATCGGGATTTGGGGCGTGAACATTCCGGTGGCGTGGGGCTTTGCCATCGTGAACTTCGTGTGGTGGATCGGAATTGGCCACGCGGGCACGCTGATTTCCGCCATCCTGCTGCTGCTGAAGCAGAAGTGGAGAAACTCGATCAACCGCTTCGCCGAGGCCATGACGCTGTTCGCGGTGATGTGCGCCGGCTACTACCCGGTGATGCACCTGGGGCGGCCGTGGCTGGCCTACTGGCTGTTCCCGTATCCCAACACCATGGGGGTGTGGCCGCAGTTCCGCAGCGCGCTGGTGTGGGACGTGTTTGCCGTGTCCACGTACTTCACGGTGTCGCTGATCTTCTGGTACCAGGGACTGATTCCCGACCTGGCGACGCTGCGCGACCGCTCGCAATCGAAGGCGGGGCGCATCATTTACGGGATCCTGGCGATGGGCTGGCGCGGCTCGGCGCGGCACTGGAAGCGCTATGACTCGTCATACCGGCTGCTGGCGGGGCTGGCGACGCCGCTGGTGGTCTCGGTGCATACGGTGGTGAGCTTCGACTTTGCCATTGCGGTGGTGCCGGGGTGGCATACCAGCATCTTCCCGCCGTATTTCGTGGCGGGCGCAATTTACTCAGGCTTTGCCATGGTGCTGGTGCTGGCCATCCCGATCCGCCGGATTTACGGGCTGGATGACTTCATCACCACCAAGCACCTGGACAACTGCGCCAAGCTGATGCTGGCCACCGGCGAAATCGTGGCCTACGGCTACATCATTGAAAGCTTCATGGCGTGGTACAGCGGCAACCTGTATGAGCGCTACATGATTTTGGACCGCATGGGAGGCAAGTACAGCATTTTTTATATCTGCCTCATCTCGATCAACGTGTTCTTCGTGCAGGTGTTGTGGATCAGGCGAATACGGCGCTCGCCGGCGCTGCTGTTCCTGGTGAGCGTGATTGTGCTGGCGGCGATGTGGCTGGAGCGCTTCGTGATCGTGGTGCAGAGCCTGCACGCCGACTTTCTGCCGTCGTCGTGGGCGATGTATTACCCCACGTTCTGGGACATCACGCAGTTTTTAGGAACGATTGGGCTGTTTGCCTTCGGCATGCTGATGTTCATCCGCTTCCTGCCGATGATTTCGATTTTCGAGATACGCGAGCTGCTGCCGGAGGCGCACGTCAGCCTGCAGGAAGTGGATTGAAGCGCCGGCGGTGGCGCGGATGTTTGTGGAGAGCGAGTGAGAGAACTTCCCATCTGGGGCCTGATGGCCGAATTCACCAGCGCCGCCGACCTGGCGATTGCCACGCGGCGGGCGCGTGAAGCCGGCTATCGCCGCATGGATGCGTATTCGCCGTTCGGCATTGAGGCGGTGACGGAGGAGCTTGGCTTCCACCGCACGAAAGTGCCGCTGGTGTGCCTGATCGGCGGCATTTTCGGCGGGCTGGCGGGATTTTTCCTGCAGTACTGGATCCACGTGCTGAACTATCCGCAGAACATCGGAGGGCGGCCGCTGAATTCGTGGGTGGCGTTCATCGTGGTGACGTTCGAATGCACGATCCTGGGGGCTTCGGTTTCGGCGCTGCTCGGGATGCTGGCGCTGAACGGGCTGCCGCAGCCGTATCACCCGGTGTTCAACGTGCCGCGGTTTGCCTTTGCCAGCAAGGACCGGTTTTTCCTGGCCATCCAGGCCGAGGACCCGAAGTTTGATATTCACGACACGTTTCGATTTCTGGAAGGGCTGGGCGCCCGAGACGTTCAGGAGATTCCGAATTAAGCAGGGCGGCATATAGCCGCAGAGAAATTGGCGAGCATGCAGAAATTGATCGGCAAAACGCAGGCAACGCAGGCACCGCGGGGGCGGCGCGCAGGCGCGGAGCGTTTTGCATTCTGCATGTTGAACCTCGTGCTGCTGCTGGCCATGGCGGCGTGCAGGAATGACATGCACGACCAGCCGCGCATGAAGCCGCTGCGCCGCAGCGACTTCTTTGCCGATGGGCGGGAAGGCCGGCCGCTGCTGGCCGGCACGGTGGCGCGCGGCCAGCTCAATGAAGATGCTTATTACCTGACCGGCTACCAGGCCCCGGGGCAATACGGCAACCGGCTGCCGTTTCCGCTCACGGCTGAGGTGCTGGCGCGCGGGCAGGAGCGCTTCAACATTTATTGCAGCCCGTGCCACTCGCGGGTCGGCGACGGCAACGGCATGATCGTGCAGCGCGGCTACCGCAAGCCGCCGTCGTTCCATACGGATGCGTTGCGCAATGCTCCGCTCGGCCATTTTTATGACGTGATGACCAACGGCTTTGGCGCCATGCCGGACTACGCCGAGCAGGTTCCGCCATCGGACCGCTGGGCGATTGCGGCATACATCCGGGCGCTGCAGTTGGCGCAGAGTGCCACGGTGGCGGATGTTCCGGCCAACATGCGCGGCAACATCGCCAACGCCTCGAGCACGGTTGAGCCGTTTATTCCGGTGGGCATCATGGGGGAGCGCGCCACGCCGGCCTCGGCCGGGGAGGGCCAGAGCCTGGGCCGGGAGGCGGGCACGGCGCAGAACCCGCAGGCGCCGGCGAACCCGCAGCAGACCATGCCGGCGGGCCAGCAGCTCAAGCCCGGCGGCACCGATCAAAAGCCGATGCTGCCACGGCCGCAAGCGGCGCCGCAGCAACAGCAACAGCAACAGCCGGCTAAGCCGCCGCAGCAGCCGCTGGCGCGCGGGGCGCGTTCCGGCTCAGGAATTGCGGCCGGCAGCAAGGCGGGGTTCGCAGCCGGGCGGAAACTTGAGAACACGCCGCAACCCGGCTCCGGAGGAGCAGCCCGTTGAGCACCAGCGCGCAAATTCGAGACGTAACCTTCACCGTGCCGGAGCGCTGGTATCGGCTGGAGCGGCAATCGTTGATTGCGGGCGTGGCCGGCGCCATCCTGTGCATCATCGCCGCCATCGTTTCACCCGAGCACTTCCTGCGCGGCTACCTGGTGGCGTACATGGATTGGCTGGCGTTGACGCTCGGGTCGCTCGCCATTATCTGCCTGATCCACGTGACCACGGCGCAGTGGGGCTTTGCGGTCAGGCGCATCCTGGAGGCGGCAGCGCGCAACATCAGCCTGCTGACGCTGCTGTTTATTCCGATTGCCGTGGGAATGACGCGCCTGTATCCGTGGGCGCATCCCGGCGCCGACCGCGACTTCCTTACGCACCTGCAGCGGCCGTACCTGAACCCGGGGATGTGGATCCTGCGCGCGGTGCTGTACTTTGCGACGTGGAACATCAGCGCCTGGGCGCTGAGCCGCTGGTCGTGGCTGCAGGATTCGCCGCCCGACCACGCCTACCGCCGGCGCTTCCAGAACTTTGCCGCCGCCGCCATCGTGATGTGGGGCTGGACCATGACGTTTGCCTCGGTGGACTGGATGATGTCGCTCGACAACCACTGGCGGTCAACCATTTACGGCTTCTACGTCATGGCCGGGCAGGGGCTGAGCGGCTTCGCCTTCGTCATCATTGCCGCAGTGCTGCTGTGGCGCTACCGGCCCATCTCGGAATACCTGACCATTACGCACCTGCACGACATGGGCAAGCTGATGTTTGCCTTCCTGATCCTGTGGGCGTACCAGGCGTTTTCGCAGGGGCTGATTTACTGGGCGGCCAACCTGAAGGACGAAGTGAACTGGTACGTGAACCGGACCACGGGCGGGTGGTGGTGGGTGGGGATTGCGATCATCCTGCTGCACTTTTTTGTGCCGTTTTTCCTACTGTTGTCGCAGGACCTGAAGCGCGATACCGGCAAGCTGATTGTGCTTGCCGCCTGGATGCTGGTGATGCGCTGGGTTGATTTGTACTGGCTCATTATTCCCAATTTTCCGGATACGAAAGGACATTTCACAATCTCGTGGAGCGCGCTGGCGGCCACGATCGGAATCGGCGGGCTGTGGATTTACGCCTTCCTGGTGAACCTGAAGGCGCATCCGCTGGTTCCGCGGCATGATCCCATGATTTACCGCGTGATTGAAGCGCAGGAGCACGGACACTAAAAGGCCATGGCAACCGAAGGCGAAATCACGCCCGACGAAATCCGCAACCCGGAAACGCGGCATGAAGCGCGCACCTTCAACACCCGGGGCGTGCTGATGTTCATTACGTTCATGGTGGTGTTCGGGCTGTTCGTGCACCTGGCGGTGCTGGGGCTGCTGAATATTTACCGGCGGAGCACGCCGCTGATGCGGACGGCGCAAAATCCGGTCATGACGGCGCCGCCTTCGGTTTCGCCGCCGCCGCCGGTGCTGCAGCCTGACCCGGTCGCTGACCTGCACCAGATGCGCATGCAGGAAGACCAGATCCTGCAGGGTTATGCGTGGATTGACCAGCGCAGCGGGAAAGTGCGCATACCGATTGCGCGTGCCATGCAGTTGCTGGTGGAGCGCGGCTTGCCGAATGCGGGCGGCGCGGTTCCCGCAGCAACGGCCAGTGCCGCGCCTGCAGGGGCCAACGGGGGAACAGGGAAGTGAGCTGCGACCAGCGCGAAAGTTTGATCTTGAGGGCAGGCAAGATTAAGGGTGTGAGTTTTATGGATGGCAAAGTGGTGTCAGTGGCAAGGTGGAATGGCCGGGCGCGGATGGCCGTGGGGGCGGTGTTGTTACTGGCATTCAGCCTGGGGGCCCAAGCGCAGTTCTACAATCCGCCACAAAGCTCAGGCGAGCCGGCGGGGCAGAAGCCGGCAATCCTGAACTCGGTGGGCCTCGACCAGAAGCTGAACACCGCGTTGCCGCTTGGGGCTGAATTCCGCGACGAACGCGGCACTCCGGTAGAGCTGAAGCAATTTTTCGCCGGCAAGCCTGCCATCCTGACGCTGGTTTATTACCAGTGCCCGATGCTGTGCACGGAAGTGCTGAACGGGCTGGCGAGCGCGATTGCTCCGCTCAAGTATGACCTGGGCCGCGACTACCAGATCATTACGATCAGCATTGATCCGAGCGAAACGCCGGCGATGGCTGAGGCCAAGAAGGAAAAATACATTCAGCGATATGGCCGGCCGGGCGCCGAGGAGGGCTGGCATTTCCTTACCGGCACCAAGCCCAACATCGATGCCGTGGCCAATGCAGTGGGCTTCCGCTACGCCTACGATGCGAACATCAAGCAATATGCGCATCCCAGCACGATCATGCTGGTGACCAGCGGCGGGCGCGTGGCCCAGTATTACACCGGGATCGAATATGAACCGAAGGACCTGCGCCTGGGGCTGACGGAAGCGTCAGACAACAAGATCGGCACGGTGGTCGATCGCGCGCTGCTGTTCTGCTACCACTACGATGCGACGCAGGGGCGGTACACGCCAAAGATCATGATGGTGATGCGCGCTTTCGGCGCGCTCACGGTTGCGGGCATGGTGTTCATGCTGGCGGTGCTGGTGCGGGGTGAAAAGAAAACGAGAGGGAACGCAGCGTAATGCCGGGGGCGGGCTGGAATTTCGCGTTGTTTCCTGAGCGCGCGGCGACGCACGCCGGGCAGGTGGATGCCGTTTACATGTTCCTGGTCGCCATCTGCACGACCATGGCGGTGCTGATCTGCCTGATGGTGACGTTTTTTGCGGTGAAGTACCGCAGGAGCAAGAACCGGCCGGCGCAGCAGATTGAAGGCAACCTGATCCTGGAAATTACCTGGAGCGTGATTCCGCTGGGCGTGTTCATGCTGATGTTCGTGTGGGGAGCGGCGGTTTACTTTGACGCCGCCTCGCCGCCCAAAAACGCCGAGCAGGTGGATGTGGTGGCCAAACAGTGGATGTGGAAGTTCCAGCACATGGATGGGCAGCGCGAGATCAACGAGCTGCATATCCCGGTGGGCCGCGACGTGCTGCTGAACATGATTTCGCAGGACGTGATCCACAGCTTTTTTGTGCCGGCGTTCCGCGAAAAGGCGGATGTGCTGCCGGCGCGCTATACCCACCTGTGGTTCCATGCCACCAAGGCAGGCGAATATCACCTGTTCTGCGCGGAGTATTGCGGCACCATGCATTCCGGCATGATTGGGCGCATCGTGGTGATGGAGCCGGCGCAGTATGAAGCGTGGCTTTCGGGCGGAGGCGCTTTCGGCTCGCTTTCGCAGAATGGGCAGAAGCTGTTCCAGGACCTGGGCTGCGTGACCTGCCATCGCAGTGACGCGCAGGCGCGCGGGCCGAGCCTGACGGGGCTGTATGGCCGCCCGGTCAACCTCTCGGACGGGCGCACGGTGGTGGCTGACGATGCTTATATCCGGGAAAGCATCCTCGATCCGAAGGCCAAGATCGTGGCGGGGTTTGAGCCGATCATGCCCAGTTTCCGCGGCCAGGTGGATGAAGAAGGAGTCCTGGCGCTGATTGCTTACATCCGGTCGCTGGCGCAGCAGCAGACGGGCGAGCCGGTTTCAAACCACCCGGCGCCCGCCAATGCGCCGCCGGCAGGGAAGAAGATTCAATGAGAAGCGTTCCAGGTTTCGGCTGGCGAATTGCTGCGTCCGACCGCCGCATTCGGTCGCTCGCAGCGCGAAAGCCGGGAACTAGAAACTGATTTTTATGGCTACCTCTGTACAGGCACTGGACCGTCGCGAGCACTACTTGAATGCCGAACTCGGCATCAAGTCATGGCTGCTGACGATCGACCACAAGCGCATTGCGCTGCTGTTCCTTGCAGGCGTGACGCTGTTCTTTTTCCTGGGCGGCTGGTTCGCGCTGCTGATTCGGCTTGAGCTGCTCACGCCGG
>JAJPJZ010000011.1 GCA_021323935.1 Terriglobia bacterium
CACTCGAAAGATGTAATCAACACGCTGAAGAAGTTCCTGTCGCAGCGCGGCGACATCAGCGCCGACGAGCGCACCAACGCGGTCATTGTGCGCGACATTCCCAGCACAATTCCTGAGATCCAGCGCCTGCTCATTCAGCTCGACCGCAAGACGCAGCAGGTGGAAATTGAGGCCCGTGTGGTCGCAGCAACCCGCAACTTCGCGCGCGAAATCGGCACGCAGTTGGCGGCATCGTTCGCCGGAACGGTGGGCGGAAACTCTATCGTTGGCGGCGGCGCTCCCGCCGTTGGGCAAACTCCTACCGGCGTCGGCTACCTCAACCCTCCGGGATACGTGACCAACCCGGGCGTGCCGTTGCCTACCGGCACGACGCCGACCGTGACGTACGCCACCGTGCCGCTGTTCACCAACCTGGGTGTAACGTCGCCGACGGCCGGCTACGGAATTGGCTTCCTCACGAACAATTTTCGGCTGGACACGATGTTGACGCTGGCTGAAACGCGCGGCTTGCTCAAGGTGCTTTCGCGACCGCATGTCGTGACGCAGAACAACGTGAAGGCCATCGTGAAGCAGGGCCTGCGCGTGCCGGTCGTGACCCAGGCACAGTTGGGCGGCCCGCCGACCGTGACTTATGTTGACGCGTTCCTCAAGCTGACTGTCACGCCGCAGATCACGGCCGAAGGCACAGTGTTCCTCGACCTCGAGGTTGAGAACACGACCGCTGACTTCAGCCGCGAAGTGCAGGGCAACCCCACACTGGTGACGCAGGCTGAACAGACGCAAGTGCTGGTGACCAACGGTGGCACCGTGCAGATTGGCGGCGTCATGCTGACCAACAATACGGTGAACGTGTTCCAGGTGCCGGTGCTCGGCGATATTCCGATCCTCGGCAACGCCTTCAAACATCGCCAGGTGACGACTTCAACCCAGGAACTCATCTTCTTCATCACGCCGAAGATCATCGAGTCCTAAACACCACGTTACTCCCCTGAACCTCCGGCCCTTGCGCAAGCAAGGGCTTTTTTATTGCTGCGGGTGATTTGCGATTCGCGATTGCTCATTCCGCCTTAATCAAAACCGTTAAGCCGGCGTGAACGAGATTTTCCCAACGGCGGCGCTCGTCCCTGATACACGCCGTTCAGTCGCAAACCACAATCGCCATTACAAAATCGCTCGGGGCCGTGTATCCTGCCGCAACCACTCCGGGAGATGGAAAAGGAGAATGCAGAATGAGGACACGTGTATTCACCGCGTTTGCGGCTTCGCTGAGCGCGCTCTTGCTGTGCACCGCGACCGCGGCGGCGCAACAGCGGACGCCGCCTACGCCGGCGGAGAGCCTCCGCCGCAACCTGGCGGGAATTGACAAGAAGCTGCTGGACATGGCCAAGGATTTCCCGGCCGACAAGTACGATTACAGGATGAAGCCTGAAATGCGCAGCTTCGGAGAGGTGCTGGTGCACATTGTCGGCGGCAACATCTACGCTGCCAAGGTCGCCCGCGGCGATAAGAACGCCAAATGGGACGAGCTCGACGCGAAACAGTACGCCAGCAAGGACCAGATCGTGGCGCTGCTGGAGAAGACTTTCGCCGATTCCGAGGCCGCGCTGAAGGCCGTGCCCGACGCAACCTTCAGCAAGACGATTAGCCCCTGGGTCGCGGTGATCGAGCACAGCGGCGAGCATTATGGCTTGCTGGTCGCCTATTACCGCGCCAACGGCATGGTGCCGCCTGAAACCAGGAACAACCCGCAAGGCTAGCGACGTCGTCGTGTTGAACCCGTTTGTGTTCCGTTGTGCTTGTTGTGTTGTCGCCGCCCTTCGGCTGCGACCGCGCAGGGCACAACGGACGCGAGCAGGCGCGAATCGCAAATCGCGATTCACAAATCGGCAATCGTGATTTATCTTCCCTCGGGTGAAACGCCTCTCGCTTTTCCTCCTGATCTCATCTTCCGGTGCGCTGTTGGCGCAGCCCGGCATCCAGCCTAACGATTTATTCCAGCTTCATTCCGCGGCTGACGCCGTCTTTTCGCCCGACGGCTCGAAGATCGCCTACATCGTGCAAAGTAATGATGGCCCGCGGCGACCCTACGGGCAGCTTTACGTGGTGGACGTTAAATCGGGCTCGCAAGTCCGCTTCTGCGGAGGCGAAGCGCCGCACGCTGCCACCAGAGCCGGCGAAAGCGGGGTTGCGGGACCGGAGAGCTGCGGCAACCCGGTGTGGTCGCCTGACGGGCAGTGGATTGCCTTCAACGGCGCCGTCGGCGAGAGGCATGGAATCGTGCTGGCTCATCCCGATGGCAGCGGGCGGCGCTTCCTTGCCGAGCAGCAAGGCACCAACAGCCCGGAACCGTACGAAGGCGCCACGATGTCGTGGTCGCCTGACGGCAGGCAACTCGCATTCACCTCAAGCGAGCCGGGGCCGGAGACCGCCGACGCCAACGGCGATCCTATGGTAATCACGCGCTACCTGTATCGTCCTGATGCAGGTGAAGGCTACACGCACTTCAACGACAATCGGCGCTTGCACATTTACGTGGCTGACGTAGCCAGTGGACAGGTGCGGCAGTTGACCCACGGCACCGGCTACGAGCATTCGCCCGATTGGTCGCCGATGAGCGATGAGATTGTTTATGCGGCCGAGCACGGTCCCGATGCTGACCGCTTTTTCAACTACGACCTGTTCACCGTCAACGCGAAGACTGGCGCCATCCGCCAGCTCACCGCAACCGAAGGCGTCGAAATGGTGCCGACGTGGTCGCCTGACGGCAAAAGGATTGCGTATCTTGCCACCAAGCGCGGCATCACCGACCGTGAAACCAACATGGAGGACACGCACGTCTGGGTCATGAACGCCGACGGCAGCAATCGAATAGAAGTTGGGGCTGGAATCGATAACCGGCAGGGTCAGCCGCACTGGTCACCGGCCGGATCGGCACTGTATTTCACCGTGCAGCAGCGGGGCAGCAACGACCTCTACATGGCTGACCTGCGGATGCAGGTCTTCGATGGTCAGGGCAGGGTTGCAGTTCGGCCAGTCCTAAATTCTCCAGGCAGCGTAACGTCATTCTCATTAGCGAGGGACGGTTCGGTCGCTTACACGTTGGCTACCCCTGACGATCTGTCAGAACTTTTCATGAAGGCGATTTCCGCGACGGGCTCGAAGCAGCTCACCACGCTCAACCAGCAGCTTCTCTCGCAGCGAACGGTCGCCGAAACCGAATCATTCACCTTCATCAGCAACGACAATAAGTTCCAGGTCGAAGCTTTCCTCACCCGGCCGGTGGGGCTCGACCTCAGCAAGAAATACCCGCTGGTGCTCAACATTCATGGCGGCCCGCACGGGCAGAACGGGCCGGCATTCAACTTCCACAACCAGGCTTATGCCGCGCATGGCTACGCCGTGCTGCAGGTCAACTATCGCGGCTCAACCGGTTACGGGCAAAAGTTTGCTGACGCTGTCTTTCGCGACCAGGATGGCGACGAAGCCATGGACGTGCTCTACGCAGTGAATGCGGCGTTGCGCCGCTATCCCTGGCTGGACCAGAACCGCATCGGCTGCGAAGGCGTGAGCTACGGCGGCCAGCTTACCGACTGGCTTATCACGCAGACCAACATGTTCAAGGCCGCCATCCCGATTGCCGGAATCACCAACTTCATCAGCTATAACTACATCACTTACTACAACCAGTATGAGGCGATGGAGTGGGGTGCATATCCGCACCAGGGCAACCTGATGGACGTGCTTTGGGAGCGCTCGC
>JAJPJZ010000201.1 GCA_021323935.1 Terriglobia bacterium
GTCATCAGGACCCCGGAGGCCGAGGGCATGCAGGGCGCGATCTGGAAGACAATCTCACTCGCCGAGCAGATTCCCGGCGCGTTCATCGCGTCACAGTTTGAAAATCCCGCCAATCCTCATTTTCATTACCAAACCACGGCCGCTGAAATTTACGACCAGATGGAAGGCCGCATTCACGCGGTGGTGATCGGCGCCGGAACCGGCGGCACCTTTACCGGCGTGGCCCGCTACATAAAAGAGCGCCTGCCCGATTGCCGTTGCTACGTGGTTGAGAGTGAAGGATCGGTGCTGGGAGGCGGCAAGGCCGGCCCGCACCGCGTGGAAGGAATCGGAAGCAGCTTTATTCCAAAGACCATGGATTTATCGTTAAGCGACGGCGTGATCACGGTACTGGATGAGGATGCCTTCGCCACCGTGCTGGAGCTGGCGCGCAAGGAAGGCGTTCTGGGGGGCGGCTCGGCGGGCGCCAACGTCTGGGCCGCGATCCAGGTGGCAAAAAAGCTGGGGCCCGGCAAGCGCGTCGTCACCGTGGTTCCAGACGCCGCCGAGCGATACATGTCGAAGGGAATTTTCAGCGGCAAGTAAACCGCGTGTGCTTCGGCGACTCGGCCGCAGCCGCTCCAGGACAGGCACGATGCCCGTCTGCAGTTCAACAGTTCCCGTTTTTCGGGGATGACATCACAAGAACGCATGGCTAAAAAAGAGAACTCTCGCCCCGGCTTCGCGACCACCTGCATCCACACCGGCCAGGAGCCTGACCCGCTGACCGGCGCCGTCACGGTGCCGATTTATCCCACTTCCACTTACGTGCAGGAAGGCCTGGGCAAGAACAAAGGCTACGAATACGCCCGCGTCTCAAACCCGACGCGCACCCGGCTCGAACAAAACCTGGCCGCGGTGGAGGGCGGCAAGCACGCGCGCGTCTTCGCTTCAGGCATGGCCGCCGTGAGCGCAATGGCGACCATGCTCAAGGGCGGCGACCACCTTATATGCTCGCACAACGTTTATGGCGGCGTGCCGCGATTGTTCAACCAGATCCTGGTCCACTACGGCCTGGAATTCACCTACGTCGATACGTCGAACACGGCAGCCGTTGAGCGCGCGCTCAAGAAGAACACCAGGATCGTTTACGTTGAAACGCCGACGAACCCGCTGATGACGGTGAGCGACATCGCGGCCATTGCCAAGGTGTGCCACAAGCGCGGCGTCGATCTGGTGGTCGATAATACGTTCTGCTCGCCTTACCTGCAGCACCCGATCGAGCTCGGCGCTGACATGGTTGTGCATTCCACCACAAAATTCCTGAACGGCCACAGCGACGGTCTGGGCGGAGTCATCATCTGCACGCGCGACGACCAGGCGGAGCAGCTTGCCTTCATCCAAAAATCTGTGGGCGCGATTATGTCGCCGTTTGAGTGCTGGCTGGTGCTGCGCGGAGTCAAGTCGCTGGAAGTGCGCATGATCAAGCACGACCAGAACGGCCGCACCGTCGCCGCCTTCCTGGCCAGCCACAAAAAGGTAAAGAAGGTTTTTTATCCCGGCCTTCCCGATCACCCTCAGCATGAGCTGGCGCGGCGGCAAATGGCCGGCTTCGGCTCGATGATGTCGCTTGAAACCGGCTCGCTCGGCAATGCCAAGAGGTTCCTGTCGCGGGTTCGCCTGTGCTCGCTTGGCGAATCGCTGGGCGGCGTGGAGACGCTGATCTCGCATCCGGCAACCATGACGCATGCTGCTCTCGGCGAGAAAGGCCGCAAAGCCATCGGCATTACTGACGGCATGGTGCGGCTCTCGGTGGGCATCGAAGACGCGCGCGACCTGATTGCGGACCTGGACCAGGCGCTGAACGCAATCTGAGTACCTCGATAGATGATCTACCGCTCCGACAATCGCTCGCCTGACCAGATGCGGCCCGTCAACATTGTTCCCGATTTCATTTCCACGGCCGAAGGCTCGGCGCTGATTGAAATCGGCAACACGCGCGTGATCTGCACCGCATCGGTGGAAGAATCGGTGCCCTCATGGATGCGCAACCGCGGCAAGGGCTGGATCACATGCGAATATGGCATGCTGCCGCGTTCTACGCTGACGCGCACGCAGCGCGAGGCCGCGCGCGGCCGCCAGGGCGGGCGCACTTTCGAAATCCAGCGCCTCATCGGCCGCTCGCTGCGCGCGGTCGTCGACCTGGAAGAGCTGGGCGAGCGCACGCTGTGGATTGATTGCGACGTGATTCAGGCCGATGGCGGCACGCGCACCGCCTCGATCACCGGCGCCTTCGTTGCGCTCGGCCTGGCCATGCAAAAACTGGTGGAGGCCGGCACCCTGAGCGCCGCGCCGCTGCGCGATTTTGTGGCCGCTACCAGCATCGGCATCGTCGATGGCGAAATCATGCTTGACCTCGCCTACGAAGAGGACTCGCGCGCCGAAGTCGATATGAACGTGGTGATGACCGGCAGCGGCAAATTCATTGAAGTCCAGGCCACTGCCGAGCAGCATCCTTTCGATGACGATCAGCTTCGCAAGATGCTCGGCCTGGCCCGCGGCGGCATTCGCGACCTGATCGTCCGCCAGCAGGGCATTCTCAAGGGCCTGAGCCTTAAGCAGTAGCTTCCCCTGATTATTTGCCTGCCGCGGTGACGACTTGGCCCCTCAGCCGTCCATTATTTCCGGGCTGCGCGGGAACGTTGCCTGCCTTGCGGCTGTCTGTTGTCTCTGAGGGCAAACTAAGGTTTTCGCGGTAAATTCTTAGGTATACGCAGGATTGTGACGAATAGCGGTTGCCCAGTATCATTTTCAGGCCAAACTAGTCGAAGGTTCAGCTCAAACTAGCCGAAAGCAAGCCATTGGTAGCTTCCGCCGCTCCATTTCGTCCCACCCCGGCCCCGGTGCCGGTGCCGTCGCGGCCGCAGCCGCCTCGACGAAGAGGCGTGTGGATCACAGCAGCGGTCGTTGGGCTGCTGCTGATTGGAGTGCTGGCCTGGCGGATGCTGCGCCCCAATCCCCGGCAGTTGACGCAATCTGCTGTGCGCACCGCAACCGTGACGCGCCGCCCGCTGATTCGCACGCTGCGCCTGAACGGCAAGGTGGCGGCCACTAATTCGCTGCTGGTCAGCGCGCCCACCCTGCAGGGCCAGCCGCTCAGCGTGCTGGTGGTCACGCGCATGGCCGCGTCAGGCGCGCACGTTCACAAAGGCGACGTGCTGGTTGAATTTGATCGCCAGGACCAACTCAAGAACGCCGCCGATCGCGAAGCCGAGTTCCACCAGAAGGAAGACGACATCAAGAAGGCGCTGGCCAATGAGCAGGCCGCGCGCGCCAAAGACGATACTGAGCTGAAGCAGGCGGAAGACGCCGTCCACTCAGCCGAATGGGAGCTGCGCCGCAACGAAGTCATTTCGAAAATTGACGCGGAGAAGAATCAGGAGGCGCTTGACGCTGCCCGCGCGACGCTGGCGCAACTGAAGGAAACTTACGATCTGAAGCGACGTTCCGCCGCCGCCGCGGTTCGCGCTCTCGAAATTGAACGCGACCGCTCGCGCGCCGCCATGCTGCACGCCCGCCAGAATGCGGAAAAGCTGCAGGTGAGCTCGCCGATGGATGGCATCGTAGTGCCGCTGACGATCTGGAAAAACGGCACCATGGGCGAAGTTTCGGCTGGCGACGAAGTACGCAGCGGCACGCCCTTCGTGCAGGTGATGAGTCCCGGCTCGATGGAAGTGCGCGCTCGCATCAACCAGGCCGACCTGGGCCTGATGCGCTCGGACATGAAGGCAACGATCAGGCTCGATGCCTTTCCGCAGATTGCCCTGCCGGCGCACGTGGTGCGGCTGGGCGCGGTGGCCAACTCCAGCGAGTTCTCGAACTGGGTGCGCACCTTCAACGCGGTCTTTGCCGTGGATGGCGCCGACCCGAACCTGATGCCCGACCTCTCAGCTGCTGTAGATGTCGAGCTGGCGCGCGAACCTGATGCGCTGGTGGTTCCGCGCGACGCGATTGTTTCCAGCGGCGACGCGCAATTCGTCTGGGTGAAGACGGCCGGCAGCTTCCAGAAGACGCCGGTCACGACGGGCGCAATGACCGATGTCGATGTCGCAGTTCGCTCCGGCCTTGCCGCCGGGCAGGTTGTATTGCGCAACCCTGCGAATACCATCGCGGCCACCGCCGGTCCGCCGGGCGCGGCCGCAGCAAGCGAGGCCACGCAATGACGGCGCAGGCCAGGAACGGGGCAACGCGATGACACCATTGATCACTCGCCGCCATCGCACGCGAAATATCGTTATTGCGGTCGTACTGCTGCTCCTCGCCGCGGGCGGAGTTTTTGCGTTGCGCGCGCGCAGCACCGCAAGCGTCGTTCCGGTGGCAGTGGTCACTCGCGGTGAGTTCATTAATTACTTGCCGGTGCGCGGCCAGATTAAGGCAAACCATGAGGTCATGATGCCGGCCCCGGCCGTCCCTACCGATCTGCAGATCATCGGCCTCGCGCAGAACGGCGCGACCGTGAAGCCGGGTGACGTGCTCGCCGATTTTGACGCGACGCAACTGCAACGCGACCTGGAGCAGTACGAAACCAACCTGCGCCAGGCCCAGGCCCAGGTGGAAAATGTCCGTGCCACGGCACGCTCGCAAGATGAGCAGGACCTCACCGATCTCGCGGCCGCCAAGTTCAACGTGGAACGCGCCAAGCTCGACGTTTCCAAGCAGGAGATCCTGTCGCAGATTGACGGCGAAAAAGCCAAGCTGGCGCTGGCCGATGCCGAGCAGGCGCTGCACCAGGCTGAAGAAAAGCTGAGCGCCGATCGCTCGGGTTACGCGGCCGATATAGATAAGCAGCAGCAGGTGCGCGAAAAGGCGCAATTCGACGTGAACCGCCAGAAGCGCTGGATTTCAATGATGACGCTGCACGCGCCCATGGGCGGCATGGTCACGATCGAGGAGAACACGCGATTTGGCGGGCCAGCCGCATCGCCGCAGTGGAAGGTCGGCGACCGGGCCTGGCCGGGCGCGCCCATGGTCACGCTGCCTGAGATGAGCGGCGGCCTGAAATTTGAATCGGCGGTGGAAGAGTCTGACCGTGGGCAGCTTCGCCCCGGCCAGCAGGTCACGGTGCGCGTGGATGCCGTTCCCGGACAGGACTTCCAGGGAAAATTAAGCGACATCAGCCCGCTCACCAAGCCTGATTTCTCCACCTGGCCGCCGCCGCAGAATTTCCTGGCTGATGTTTCGCTCTCCGCCATCGATCCGCGGCTGCGCCCGGGCATGAGCGCCACGGCGCGGGTTGAGCTTGAGCGGATTGCCGACGCCACCATCGTTCCGGCGGAAGCGGTGTTCATGCGGGCAGGACACAACGTGGTGTACGTGCAGCAGGGCAGCAGCTTCCAGGAGCGAGTCGTGGAAGTGTCGCGCCGCAACCGTGAAAAGGTCGCCATTGCGAGCGGGGTTGAGCCGGGCGAAAAAATCGCCACGCGCGATCCCTTCGCCGGCGCCGCGGAGGGCGACACGAAGTGAAGTTCAAGCGTAAATTCAAGTCGCGAGCGGTGCGCGCGGCCCTGGCACTTATTGTTGTGGGGGCGCTCATCTATGGCGCGAACGCCGCCGTACAGGGGCTGCGCGGGCCATCCAAGCCGCCTATTCCGAGCGCGCGCGTTCACCGCGGCGATATCGATATTAGAATTTACACGGTCGGCGATCTCCGCCCCGTGCGCGCCGTGATGCTGGCCGCGCCGCCCACCAACGGCAACCTGCAAATTGTGGACCTGGCGCGCAGCGGCAGCCAGATAAAAAAGGGCGCCACCGTCGTAGAGTTCGACCCTTCAGAGCAGGAATACAAGCTGGAGCAAAGCCAGTTCGACCTCAACGCGGCTGAGCAGAACCTGGCAAAGAGCAACGCTGACGCGGCCGTTCAGGCTTCGGAAGACACGCTCGCCTTGCTGAAGGCGCGTTTTGACGTGCGCAAGGCCGAACTCGACGTCAGCAAGAACGAACTGCTTAGCTCGATTGACGCGCAGAAGAACAACCTGGCGCTGCAGGAAGCACGGCGCAAGCTGGCTCAACTGGAGCAGGACATCAAGTCACACGATGCCGCCAACCAGGCGTCGATTGCAGTGCTGAAGGAAAAGCAGGCGAAGTCACAACTGGAGGTCCAGCAGGCCAGGACGGCAATTGCGGGTATGACTTTGCCGGCGCCCTTCGATGGCGCCGTTTCGGTGCAGGACAACTGGGACGCGACCGGCGGCTTCTTCACCACCGGCATGGTGTTGCCTGAGTACCGCGCCGGCGATCAAGTGCGCTCCGGCCGCGCCATCGCACAGGTGCTCGAAGGCACCATGGAGTTGCAGGTACGGCTTGAAGAATCGGCGCGCGCCAACATCAACCCTGGCCAAAAAGTGCAGATCGCGGTGGATGGAATTCCGGGCGCAACTTTCGATGGCGCAGTAAAGACGATTGCCAGCCTGGCTTCGCGTGGCGGCTTCTTCGGCTCTGACCCGACTCGCCGCTTCGACGCCACGTTCCAGATCAACAGCAACGATTCGCGCCTGCGCCCCGGCGAAACCGCGCGCGTGACAATCACCGGCAATCACCTGAAGAACGTCCTGCTGCTGCCGCGGCAGGCGGTGTTCAACCGTGACGGCAAGGAAATCGTTTACCTGAAAAACGGATCGTCGTGGGTGCCGCGCGACGTTAAGGTCACGAACCGCACCGAAGGCCAAGTCATCATCGAAGGCCTCGACGAAGGCGCCGAAGTCGCCCTCGCCAATCCTGACGAAAAGCCGGCTTCGAGCGGAGGCAACGGCAAATGAGCATTTGCGCCGCGGCCTGCCTGAATTGTTCAGCCACTGGCTCTGCCTCAGTGGTCTCTCGCTCCATTTGGGCGGTTATTCAATGACTACACTGGCGCAGATCCAGCCCCAGCCCGGCGCGCCGATGACCACGCGCGTTCGTATCGGCCAGATTCTTCCCGACTTACGACAGGGTTTTGAGAACCTGCTGCTGCACAAGCTGCGCTCCCTGCTCACCATGCTGGGCATGATTTTCGGCGTGGCCGCCGTAGTGGCAATGCTCTCCATCGGCGCCGGCGCTCGCCAGCAGGTGATGCAGCTTATCGAACAGCTTGGGATCCGCAACCTCATCGTTGAAGCCCACGAGGCAAACAGCTTTGAGGAGATGCAGAAGTTGCGCCAGAAATCTCCCGGGCTCACGTTCCAGGACCTTCGCGTGCTGCGCTCCAACGTCAGCGGCATCACGGAATCGGCCGCGCGCAAAAAGTTTGAGCCGTCAAAGGTGCTGCCCAAGCCACAGCGTGACGTTCCCGTGGTTTACGGCGTCGAACCTGCTTACCAGAAGATTGCGAACCTGCGCATCACCGAAGGCCGCTTCTACACCTCGGAAGATGACGATCACGCCGCCAGTGTCTGTGTGCTGGGCCAGGGCGCACGCATGAACCTGTTCGGCGACCAGGAGGCCGTGGGCCAATACGTAAAGGTTGACGAGCAGTGGTTCCACGTAATCGGCGTGGCCGGGCCGCAGATGTCAAGCCGCACCAGCGTAGAAGGCGTGCCCTCGCAGGACTTGAACAACGTGATCTATACGCCACTGCGGACGGCGTTCTTTCGCCTGGAAAGCTCGCGCTCGCGCTGGAAGGACGAGATTGACGGCATTTACCTGCAGCTTGCCTCGGCCGAAGACACTGTGCCCACCGGCGAAGTGGTGCGCAGCATCCTGAACGGCTCGCATCATGAGGCCAACGATTTCGGCGTGATCGTGCCGGCTGAGCTGCTGGCGGAGCAGCGGCGCACGCAGCGTATCTTTGACATGGTCATGGTGGCGATTGCCAGCATTTCCCTGCTGGTCGGCGGCATCGGCATCATGAACATCATGCTGGCCAGCATCCTGGAGCGCACCCGCGAAATCGGCATTCGCCGCGCCCTGGGCGCACGGCAGAAGGACATTGTTCGCCAGTTCCTGATTGAGGCCACACTGATCTCGTTTGTGGGCGGCGCCATGGGCATTGTGTTTGGCTTTGGCATGTCGCGGCTCATCGCGGTGCTGGCAGGGTGGTCAACCGTGATGACGTTCAGCTCCATCGCGCTGGCGTTTGCGTTTTCAGTTTCGGTCGGGCTGGTGTTCGGCATTTATCCGGCCACCAAGGCTGCGAAGCTCGACCCGGTCGAGGCCATTCGCTACGAATGAGCGCGGTGCCCTCTTCATCAGTTCGCCTGAACGAACGAGGCGGCTGGCGCTCGCACCACGGTCGCAAATTGTATTGAGGCTTTATGGCACGTAATTCGGTAATGAGAATCATGGTTGCGGTAAGCCTGCTGGCGGCGGCAGCGCAGGCGCAGAGCCTGTTTCCGCGACCCAATTATTTCCATGACTTTTTCTCCCGGGCCAACACCACGCAAAAGATCATGGGCCCGCAGTCGCTCGACGATTACGTCCAGGGAGGCAAGCTGCGCCTCTCCCTGGATGACGCCATCAAGCTGACGCTGGCCAACAACACTGACCTGCGCATCAGCGGCCTGCAGGTGGATAACGCGCAGTTTTCCTACCTGAAGTCGCAGGCAATGTTGGATCCCGGCATCGTCACTTCATTTAACCCGGCGCGCAGCACGTCGCCCACCGCCAGTACGCTGGCCGGCGCGCAGACGCTCACCAGCCTGAACCAGAACTTCACTTCGCAATACAC
>JAJPJZ010000338.1 GCA_021323935.1 Terriglobia bacterium
CTGGCCAGCCCCGCCCAGAGTGCGCAAGAGGCTTTCGATTACATTTCCGCAGCCGCCGTGGAAGACAAGTTCGATGGAATTCGCGCGCAGGCGCACATCCTGCCCGAGGCCGGCGGCGCGCGCGTAAAACTGTTTTCACGCACCCTCGATGAAGTCACCGATTCGTTCCCTGAATTGCCGCCGGCGTTGGCGAGCTTCACCGAACCGCTGGTGCTTGACGGAGAGATTGTCGCCTGGTCCGAAAGCGCCGAACAGGAAGGCCGCGGCGCTCTGCCGTTCTTCGAGCTGCAAAAACGGCTGGGGCGCAAGCGCGTCACCGATGCAATCATGCGGCGCGTGCCCGTGGCTTACATCGTCTTCGATCTGCTCTACGCCGGCTCTGCCATGGTCATTGAAAAACCCTGGCATGAACGCCGCCAGTTGCTGCAGGAAGTTTTCACCTCACGTCGCGCTTTGCCCGCGACCCGCCAGCGCGGCCAGGCAGCGCTGCAATTCAGTGAGGATGACGACGGCAGCGTAACCAGCGGTAAGGTGCTGCTTGCGCCAGCTTCACAGGCGGCATCGCCTGCCGAGCTCGAGCGATTGTTTGAGCAGGCGCTTGAGCGCGGCAACGAAGGCCTGATGATCAAGGACGTGGAATCAGCCTATACCCCCGGCCGCCGCGGCAAGAGCTGGCTGAAGCTGAAGCGCGAGCTCGCCACCCTAGACGTCGTAGTGACCGCGGTTGAGCACGGCCACGGCAAGCGCGCCGGAGTGCTCAGCGATTACACCTTTGCCATTCGCGACGGCGCGAAGCTGCTGAACGTGGGCAAAGCGTATTCCGGCCTCACCGACGCCGAGATTGCCGAGATGACAGAATGGTTCCGCGCCCACACTCTCGAAGATTTCGGCTTTCGCCGCCTGGTCGAGCCCATGATCGTGCTGGAGGTGGCATTCAACGCAATCATGAAATCAGACCGCCACGAGAGCGGCTTTGCGCTGCGTTTCCCGCGCATCCTGCGCCTGCGCCCTGACAAGCCGGTAGAGGAAATCGATACGCTGGCCAGCGTCCGCGAAATTTATGAACGCCAGGGTTTCGGAAATCCGTAGTCCATGCGGCGCTGCTTTTATGGTGAAATTGCTTCATGCACGCTGCAGCGCAATCTGTTGACGTTTGTTTCTGGAGCACAATGAGCACGCCGATCGGCGGCCTGCACATCGCCGCTTCCGGCCGCGGCCTGCGGTTCATCGAGTTCGCCGCGCGCGAGTTTCCTCCACACAAATCAAAATCCCGGTGGAAAAAGTCACGCGAGGCCACTTCGGCCTACGTAAGCCAGCTTCAAGAATATTTTGCCGGCAAGCGGCGCGAGTTCAGCTTTCCGCTTGACCTCGCCGGCACGCCATTCCAGTTGCGCTGCTGGGACGAGCTGATGCGCATCCCGTACGGGCAAACCCGCTCGTATGGTGAGCTGGCGCGGGCAGTGAACTGCGCCCGTGGCTTTCGTGCCGTGGGCCAGGCCAATCATCGCAACCCCTTGCCCATCGTGGTGCCGTGCCATCGCGTGCTCGCGGCTGATGGCACACTCGGCGGCTACGGCGGCGGGCTTGAGATCAAGCGAAAGCTGCTGCAGATCGAGGGCGCCTGCTTCAAAGAAAAAAACCGGCAGCCACTCAATCTGGCTGCCGGCCTGTAGAGATGCTGCCCGAGATTTAGAGCGGCGGCTGCGGCGAGCCGACATTGGTGTCGCTGCCTTTGCCTTTGCCCGTGATCTTGATGTGATCAACCACCTTGCGATTGCCGGCATACGACTGCGCAATGCGCTTGGCGGTCTGCTTGTCTTTGTTGGTGGCGGCCGTGCCGGTCAACTCGATCTCCGTATCGGTCACGTTCGCGCTGACTTTGTCGTTTGACAGTGTCGTCTCATTCTGCAGTGCCTGCTGAATCTGCCCCTGCAGCGTGGCCGTATCGGAGGTTGCGGAGCTCTGCGGCAGTTGGCTCTGCGAATTCACGCTGCTCGATTGCGCGGCGGTACCGCTCTGCGAGCCCGTGCTCGAAGTTGCATCGCTTGCCGGAGCGCTCGTGCTGCTCGATTGCGTGTTGGCCGCAGCCGAAGCCGCTGTATCACCCGATTGCGGCAGCGTGCTGGCCTGCGACGTGGTGTTCGATGAGCCGGACGTGCATGTGTCGCAGGGAGGCTGCGTGGTGCTGGCAGTTCCCGCGGTCGATACCGCGCTGCCCGGCGGCGTAGCCCCGGTCGCGTTGCCCACCGTCAGGTTGTTCACGATGGTTGCGCCAGGAGCAGCCGAACGCGCAATTTCTTCCGCGCGCTGCTTGTCCTGGTCAGTTGAAACGCTGCCGTTCAGCGTGATCTGGTTGCCGCTGGTCTGGTCAATCGAAACCGTTACGCCGTTGGCCGCGCTGGGAAGCTGCTGCTGCAACGCGCTCTGGATCTGACCCTTCGCCTGCTCGAGTGAGCTGGTGCCTGATTGCGGCAGTGAAGTCTGGTTCGAGGTCTGCGAGCCGTTTGCCGATCCGGTCTGCGAGCCCGTGGTGGCGCTCGACGATGCGGGCTGCGAGGCGCTCTGGCCCTGCGACGCCTGGTTTTGCGAGGCAGAGGCTTCGCCCTGCTGAGTCGCAGAAGTCGAAGACTGCGACGTGCTCGGCACGGCGCCGGTCTGCGAGTTCATGCTCGAAGACTGAGGGTTCGCGCCTTTATCTTCGCCCGACTGCGGCAGCGCGCTCGACGAGCCTGAGGCGGTAGGCGCCGAGCTCGACGATGACGTGCTTGCGCTGTCAGTGCTGCTGCCGGCCGGAGGCTGCGTGGTGCCCGAGGCAGCCGTGCTGCTTTGCGCATCGCTGCTGGCGGGCGGCTGTGAGCTGGAGCTTGCCGCCGGCTGCGACGAAGTTGAGCTCTGCGCGCCGGTGCCGGTGGCCGATTGCGCCGTGGCGCCTTCGGTCTGGCCGGTTGCGGTGCTGCTGCCGGCGCTCTGGTTCGTGGTGCTTTCAGCCGTGCTGGAGCCTGATTGCGGCAGATTTGAGCCGCTGGCCGTCGCGCTGGAATTGCCGGCTTCGGTGGCATTCGAGCCGTTGCTCGCGCCCATCGTGCCCATCGCGGCTGAACCGCCCGAGCCGCTCACCGTCAGGTGTTCGCGGACGCTCTTCACGCCCGGAACGCCCTTGGCCATGTCACGCGCCTTGGCGCGGTCTGCCTTGCTCGGCACGCTGCCGCTCAGCGTTGCGCGGCCGTTCGCCACCGTCACGTTCACGTTGGCAAAGTCGGCGTTCGAAGCGAACTGGTCTTTAATCTGTTTGCTGAGCTGATCATCGTTGCTGTTGGCACTGGTTGCCGTGCTGTTGTCCTGCGCGTTCGGCTGCGCCGGGTTCTGGGCTGCCGGATTGGAGCTTTCCGGCAGGCTTGAGCTGGATTGCGCGGAGCTTTGCCCCGATGTTGACTGCTGTGAACTCGAGCTCTGCTCCGAGGTCTGCGCAATTGCGAAAACCGTTGAGAGCAGGAGCACGAACGCAAGCAAAACATAGTTACGTTTCATGCGTAGTTCCCCTTTTTTGTACGAGCATTTTTCGAAATCAGGACGAAGGCGCGCAAGGTAAGTCAGTTTGTGAAATGCCCGCAAAGCTCCAGCAGCCGTTTTGCCGGCTGCCCGGTCTCGTAATGCAATCTGGCCCTGCGGTGAACTCATCGCACGCCGTGAACCGGCCAGAATTCCGGTGCACGATAGTTCGATCCTGGTTAATGGGATGCAGGTAAATAGCGGCGG
The DNA here is from genome assembly GCA_021323935.1 of Terriglobia bacterium. GTDB lineage: Bacteria > Acidobacteriota > Terriglobia > Terriglobales > Acidobacteriaceae > JAFAIN01. Next base: position 3,757 of record JAJPJZ010000338.1, read on the forward strand.
GAGGGCCGCGCTGGGCTGCCCAGAAAGGCTGAAATTTCAAGGGGATGCGGACCGCCGGCGGCGGGTGCGCTCCCGCCGCGGCGGCGAAGCAAATAGAAGAAGCAACAAAAAAGAGGGCCCGCAGGCCCTCTGGATGGTGTGATTTTTCTCTACCAGTGAATGCGCACGCCAAACTCCATCTGGCGCGAGGGGTACCCGGTGGCCTGCGCGTTGATCAATCCCCAGTTGCCAATCGAGCTGTCAATGTTCATCGGCGGGTCAGCCGGTTGGAAGTGGTTCATGACGTTCACAAACGTGGCGTAGAACGTGGCGCCGTAACGCTCGGTGAACTTGGTGTCCTTGGTCATCTGCAGGTCCAGGTTCCAGCGCGCGAAGCCACGGATGCGCCCGGCACCGCCGCCGGCCGTATCCACGCCCAGCACAAGCCGCCGGAAGCTGTTGTACACCGCCTGCGGATCGGCGAATGCGTTCATGCCGATGCCGCCGCAGGTCACAGCCCCATTGACGATGCACGACGAATTAATGTTGCCGGTCTTGCCTGCCGAGCCGCTTGACGTGACTCCGTAGTGCGACGACACGCTTGGCGCCGAGCCCAGCAGCACTGCATTCTCATTGGTTGAGGTGTCGCAACTGCTCTCGCCGAACGACTGGCAATCGCCCGCAATGTTGACTTCGAGCGGCAATCCGCTTTGCGCCGTGAACAGCGGAGCCACGCCCCAGCCGCCCAGCAGCCGGCCGACGATGCCGGGCTGGTTCTTGAAAAACGGCGGATGATAACTCAGCCCCTGGTTGAACAGGAACTTGGTATCGAAGAACTGCTCGCCATACATGGCCCGCAGGTTCCACGGATCCATGACGGTGTAGCCGCTGCTCGATTGCGTGGTGGCGCCCATGCCCAGCGCATGGCTCCAGGTGAAGTTCGAAGTGCCGGTCATGCCGTGCCAATCACGCAGCGTGAATGAAACGAACCCCGCATGGTAGTTGCTTGATCCCGTGCTCATGCTGGTCGCCATCGACGGGAACTGCGTGCAGATGCTCGCGCCTGAAACGCAGCCGCCCGGCGGGTTTGAAGCCGGAATGGTGCGCCCCAGGATCCACGATTTTTGCGCCGACATCGACGCCCACATGGTATAAGCCTGGCCGGTCGCGTAATTCGAATACAGTTTGCTGGCCTCCGCCGCCGTGCAGCTCGTGAAGCCGGTGCAATACGCCGAGCCCGCGCCGCCCAGGGCAGTTTCAAAGAACGGCTCGACCGGGCCGGTGTACTGGGCCGGATTGCTCTTGCTGCCGAACGCGGCCGAGGTCGCGCAGGTGGGCGATGAAAGCCCGCACACGCTGGTGTACAGCTTGCCGAAGGCGTCAGCGTAGCTCTGGCCGCCCAGCGTCATCATGTAAGGCACAGCGTTGATGTCGAGGTCGATGAGTTCGTGATTGATCAGCCTGCCGATGTAGCCCATCTCCACGAACATTTTGTTGCTCACTTGCCGCTGCAGCGTGACGTCAATGGAATCCACCGTATTCGGGCGGAACGCCGGATCGAGCGCCAGCGCATCGCCTGAGGGTGTGGTCAGGAACTGGCCTACGCCCGGCAGATACGGCTGCGGCAGGTTCGCCACCGGGGTGGGCAGCGGCGCCGTGTTTCCATCCTTGCCGAGGCGGAACGCCGTCAACGGCGTGGCACCGCTCGGCCCCAGGCACTGGCTGCCGTTCACGGCGTTGGCCGCCGTCACCACGCCGTCGCATTGCAGCGCCTGCAGCAGGCCGGGTGCCAGCAGCGGCGTCAGGATGTTGGCCACGCCGTTCAGCCGCCCGTAAATCCGGCTGAAGCCGCCGCGCAGTACGGTCTTGTCGCCGCCCGTGATCTTGCCCAGCAGCCCGTCGCCAAAATGCGGGTTCCAGGCTGCGGCCACGCGCGGGCTCACGCCGCCGTAGAAGGGATCGTAAGGATACTTTCTCCCTTTGATATTCCGGATCGCCTCAAAACCCAGCGTGGGATCGTAGGTCTGCCCGGCAAGCGCAGCATTCTTCATCGCCGCCAGGTAATTCGAGGCGTACACAGGATTGCCTGACTGATCGACCAGCAGCACCTGCTTGCCATCGAGTTCGTAGGGCGGCATCTGCAGGAAGTAGCTCAGGCCGTAAGTGAGCGTGATGCTTGGCTTCAGGTGCCAGCTATCGCTCATGTAGGCATTGTAGGAAGGCGTGACCACGTGTGCCACCACCGGCGTGCCCAGCGACTGCAGCGCCAGGTCAGGCGAGGAGCGCGGGTACACTGATTGCGATTGCGTCACGATGCCGAGCACCTGCGCGTAGTAGTTGCGGTAAGTGTTGACGTTCGAAGTTGGAATTCCAGCCGGCACATACGCGTTGTCGCCGGCCGAGCAACTGTTCGAAACACACAAGCCCGTGACCGCCAGTGACGTCGTGCTGCTCGCGCCCATCTGGTACACGTTGGCTTCCATGATGCCGAGGCCATTGTCGTTGCGCTGGTGGGCGTCCCAATCGTGCTGCACCGTTCCGCCCCACTGCAGCAGGTGGTTGCCGCGAAGATACGTCATATCGTCGCGGAACATGTTGTCGTGGCCATTCCAGTAGCGCTGGCGCGCGTTTTGCGTGTTCACGTTATAAGGAATGAGCGCGTTGGCAGTCTCGCCGCCGATCTCCATCGCGCCTGAAAGCTGGGAGAACTGCGGCGCGCCGCCGGCGCTGATCCACTGCCACCAGTTGCGCAAAAAGCTGTAGTGAAAATCGTTGGTCAGGTTGTTCGAGATGTTGGTGGTCACGCCGGCCACGTAGTACCACGGCAACTGCGGCCGGCTGGCGGTCGAGGTGGCCACGCCCAGCTTACCGGCGATCAGGCCGCCCACGTCGTACTGCACGTTGCTGGCGAGATCGAGCCTGTAGTAACGATAGCTGCCCATGAAGTGCCACTTGGAGCCGAAATCGTGGTCAAGCCGCAGAACGCCGATGTTGTCATTTTGCGGAGTTTTGAGCCCGGTCAGGTAGCCGACGGTGTTGAAGCCGTCGCCGGCTGCGCCGCTGAAGTCATTGCCCGCCGGCATGTAGTTGTTCCACAGTTGTGACACCAGCGGGTTGATGCCGATGCCGCGCGGATCGCAAAGGCCGTTCGGGCTGGCCGGGCAAGCTGCCGGCGCCAGCGGCTGGCCGTTGTTGATTCCCGGCACCGTCACCGGAAATGGATTCAGGTTGTACGGCACGAACGTGCCGGCAGCATTCTGGATCTGCACCACGCCTGCGCGCAGCGCCGCGGAAGGAACGACCTTATCGACCGTGTTGTTCTGCGGGAAGCGCCGCCCTTCGTAGTTCATGAACAGGTAAGTCTTGCCGCCCAGGAATCGCGGCCCGACCGGCCCGCCTCCCGACGCGCCGAAGCGGTTGTAGTGGTTCGAGGGCAGCGGAGTCGTGGGGCTGACAACCTGGCCGGTGCTGTTGCGCAGCGGCGTGTGGTTGTTCTGCCAGGAATTCGCGTAGAAGTTGCTGCCCGAGTAGAACTCGTAAACCGCGCCGTGCCACGCCTGCCCGCCGCGGCGCGTGGCCATCTGGATCTGGGCGCCGGCTGAGCCGTTGAAGTCGGCGGTCTGGTTGGCGACATTGACCTTGAATTCTTCAATGCTCTCAACCGGGGTCGGCATCACGCCCGTGGGCCCGCCATTGGAGGCGTAGCTGGGCGTGTAGGTATTCATGGTGCCGTCCATGTCATTGCTGTTGTTGCCGCCATCGAGCTGGAAGGTGTTCTGGTCGCGCACCGTGCCGGCGGTTGAGCCGTTGCTGGAAATTCCAGGTTGCAGTTCCACCAGCGTTGAAGCATCGCGCCCCAGGTTCGGCATTTCCTGCAGGTTCTGGAAGCCGATGGTCGTGCCTACGGTCGCGTTCATGGTCTGCAGGGCGGCACCCGTGGCTTCAACCGTGACCGTTTCTGTGGCCGCGCCCAGCTTCAATCCCACGTTGACCGTGGTGGTCAGGCCCACGTCCACGCTCTGCTGCAGCACCTTGGCCTGCGAAAAGCCTTCCTTGGAAACGTTGATGTCGTAGGTGCCGATCGGCACGTTGACGAAAATGTAGCGGCCGGCGTCGTTGGTCGTCGCCGTATGGGTTTTGCCGGTGGCGATGTCGGTCAACGTCACGGTGGCGCCGGCAACAACCGCGTTGCTCGGATCGACCACCTGGCCTGCAACCGTGCCGGTGTTGGTCGCCTGCGACCACGCCACCGCTGCCGCGCACAACAAAAAGAAAGCCGCGACCAATGCGCGGCAAATGCTGCTCACAGAGACTCTCATCCTCACCCCTCCTGGAAGCGTCGAGCTCGGGCCTTGGGAATGTAGGCGAGAAAGTAGTGCGGTTCTGCAGCTCTGTCAATAAAAACTTAACTTTTGTAAATTTTTTTCACTGTCACGCAACGCCCATCCCGCGCCCAATGCCTTGGGTTGGGGCGGCAAGGCCAGGCGAAGAGTCGCTTGCAGCCAGGGATCAAAAAAGAAGAGGGCCCATTGCGGGCCCTCTGCAGGTTGGAAAACAAGGCTCCCGGGAACTGCGCGATCAGAAGTTCAAACGCACGCTCATTTCGATCCTGCGCTGCGTCTCAATTGACGTTCCGTAGCATGAGGAGTTCAGCACTCCAGCACACTTCGGTGACGACAGGCTGATGGTGCCGTCGGGCCACTGGTGATGGTTCAGCACGTTGGTGAACACGGTTTGGAACTGGCCGCTGAAGCGTTCAGAAATCTTGATGTTCTTCTTTACGCTCACGTCCAGATTCCAGAACGGTAGCCCGCGAAGCACGCCGTAGCCTCCATCCCCCGTCAGGTTGTCGATGCCAAGGATCGCCGGGCGGACGTTATTCCAGACCGCCAGCGGATTCTTGAAGGAGTTGAATTGAGCCGAGACGCCCGGGTTTTGCGACGTTGCTACGCCTGTCCCGAACTGATCAGGGCCGCCAACAACGCCGGCATACACCCCATCGGTCGGTACCGGCCCGGTCAGCCGGCACTGATCGAAGTCGCTGAATGTGCCGTCGGAAGCGCCGAATTCCTGGCCCGTAGTGCCCAAGTTGCCGTGACAGGCCCGAGGCAGCCCGCTGCTGGCGCTGAAGATCGGCGCCAGGTTCCATCCTCCGAGCAGTCGCCCGACCAGGCCGTTCTGGCCCTTGAAGAACGGCGGCTCGTACACAAAGAACTGGTTGAAGACGAACTTGCGATCGAAGAACTGCGGGCCGTAATTCGTCTTGAGGTTGTAAGGATCGTCAAACGTAATCGAGCTGCTGGCCTGCGGCAGCGCGCCCGTGCCCAGAGCCTTGGCCCACGTCAGGTTCGATTGCGACGTGAATCCATGCCAGTTGTTCATCTTCCATGAAACAAAGCCGGCGTGGTAGTTGCCCCATCCAAAGCTGCCGTTCATGCCGACGCCGCTGGTCACCATGCCGTTCAATGATCCTCCGGCGCCGGGGCTCTGCAGCATGGTTGGCGCAAAGATAAACGGATGGCAGGTCGTGCCGCCGCATGCCTTCGACGCCTTCGAATTATCCAGGTTCGACCACAAGCTGAACACATTTTGTTTCACGAAATTGCCAAACTGCTTGACCAGCACAGCCTGGGTGCAGCTTGAATATCCGCTGCAATAGGCCGGGTTCAATGCCGCCTCGAAGAAAGCCTGCGGCGTAACTGCCGGCAGGGCGCTGAGGTTGTTCTTGTTTGCTGCCGATCCCGACAAACCGTCGGTGGGGCAGTTGCTGGAACTCGTGCAGGTTCCTACAGTGTTGAGCGTGTTGTAGCACGCCGCCGCCGAGGTCGCGCAGCCCAGCGCCTTTTCAATCGCAGCATAAGCCTGCTGGAATTGCTGGCCGCCTTCGGTGAACATATACGGCACAGCGTTGAAGTTGATGGCCTGGAACTCATTTCCGATCAGCCTGCCGATGTAGCCGAGCTCAATCGTGTTCCGCGTGCCGATCTGCCGCTGCAGGCTGACGGTGATGGAATCGACGCGGTCAGGGCGGAAGTTCGGATCCATCGCCTGGCTTGCGCCCGCCGGAGTGCAGATTGCCGCCGGATTCACCGCCGTGGGGCAGGTGCTGACACCGGTGAAGAGCGGCTGTGTCAGCGTCGGACTGGCGGAGGCGAGCGGCGCCGTCATGCCGTCAGTTCCGATGCGGAATGGCCATACGCCGCCGCCGGGGTTCGCGCTCGCTCCGGTGCCGGCGCAGTTGCCGTTGGTTTGCGGGTTGAAGCACTGCACCGGCTGAATGAAGCCGGGAGCCAGCAGCGGTACCAGCACCAGGTCCACGCCGTTCAGGCGGCCGTAAATTCGGCTGTAGCCGCCGCGCAGCACCGTGTTCTTTCCGCCAAACAGCCTGCCCAGCAATCCGCCGCTTACGTCAGGGTTCCATGCCGCCGCAATGCGCGGGCTGAACTCGCCGTAGAACGGCTTGTACGGGTACTTGACGCCTCCCGAAGTGTTTGCGTCGAGGGCGAAGCCAATTTCCGGGTTGTAAGAAAGGCCGTTCAGCGCCGCCTGCTTGCGCGCGCCAAGATAGGCGATCGTGTCCAGCGGCTGCCCGCTTGAATCGACCACGTTGATTTGTCGCCCTTGCGTTTCATAAGGCGGCATCTCCAGCGTCCAGCTCAACCCATACGTCAACGTAAACGACGGCTTCATGTGCCAGCTATCGCTGAAGTACACGTTGTAGAACGGAATCACGCTGGAATCCTGCGCCGGCGTGAGCGGGGGAAGCAGCGCCAGGTTGGGGCCGCTGCGCGTGTAAGCCACCTGGGTTTCGTTCACGATGCCGAGAATTTCGTTGTACTCGGTGGCGTACGTGTTCTGGTTCGAGCTGGAAAGGTTCGAGGGAAATACGGCCGTCGGGTTGTCATACGTGCTGCTGCCATAGCCGGTCAGGTAAACCGGGTAATAGTTGATGCCGCCGCCGTTGTCAGTGCGCTGGTGCTTATCAAAGTTGCGCTGGTAGCTTCCGCCGAACTGCATCAGGTGGTTGCCATGCAGCGACGTGACGTCATCACGGAACATGTGGTCGAGCCCGTCCCAGTACCGGGTACGAGTGTTCTGAGTGTTGACGTTGTAAGGCGAAAGCGAACTGGCCGACTCGCCGCCCGGTTCGAGCGCCGCACCCAGGCCCGCAAGCTGAGCGGGATCACCCGCGCGTCCCCACGCCCACCAGTTGCGGATGAAGCTGTAGTGGAAGTCGTTGGTCGTGGTTGGGCTGATGTTGGTAGTCAGGCCGGCCACGTAGAACCACGGCACCTGCGGGTTGGTGGCCACCGAGGTCAGCACGCCGGCTTTGTCGCCAGGCAGGAATCCGCCTACGTCCGTCTGAGTAGTTGAGGAGTTATTGGGCAGGCGATAGTAGCGGTAGCTTCCAAAGAAGTGCCACTTGTCGCCAAAGTCGTGATCGAGGCGCGCCACGCCGAAGTTATCGCTCAGCGGAGTGGCTTCCGTGCCGGTATAGCCGAAGGTGTTGCCGCTGGCGTCGCCCGCAGAGTAGTCGTATTGCGGGTTGGCGAGCAGCGTGGGCACGTACTTGTTCCACATCTGCGAAACCGGGTTGTTGGCGGTATTGATGCCCAAGCCGCGGGGATCAAGAGGCGTGGCATTGATCGAGGCGCCATTCACGGTCGAGATGCCCACCGGATACGACACGCCGCTGATCAGGCCACAGGAACTGCACTTGCCGGTCAGCGTGGGGCCGCTGTACACGACCGCCGTCGGATTCAGGTTGTAAACCGAGATGGTGTTGCCGTTCTGGAATTCGAGCAGCCCCTGCAGCATGCCGGGTCCGGGAACGGTTTTCGTGTTAGTCACAGAAAGCGGCCAGCGCGATCCCTGATAGTTGGCAAAGAAGTAAGTCTTGCCGCCCAGCAGCTTCTTACTGATGAGCGGGCCGCCGCCGGCCACGCCGAACCAACTGCGGTGCCAATCGGCGAGCGGCGTGTAGCTCTTGCCGCATGCCGTGGTGCAATTGTTGCTCCAGCTATTCGAAGAGAAATTGTTGTCGAGATAATATTCGTAAGCCGTGCCGTGCCAGCGGTTGGTGCCGCGCTTGGTCACAACCTGCACCTGCATACCCGATGAGCTGTTGAAGTCGGCCGTCTGGTTGGTGGTGTTGGTCTTGATTTCTTCGACAGAATCAGCCGGGGTTGGAACCACGCCGGAAGGCAGCGAGCCCTGGTTATAAGAATAGTAAGTCGAGGCGCCGCCGCTCGGGTCGCCGGCGAAGCCGCCGGTGTAGGTCTGCATTGACCCATCCATGTCGCTGGTGTTCTGGCCGCCATCGAGCATGAACGTGGATTGTTCGCCGACTGTACCCGCCACGTTGCCATCGGGCGTTACGCCCGGCTGCAGCACCGCAAACGTGCTGACGTCGAGGCCAATGGCCGGAAGCGATTGCAGCGCGACGTTCGGCACGGTGTTGCCGATGGTCGCATTCATGGTTTGCAGCTCGATGTTCGAGGCCTGCACCTCCACGGTGGTGCTGATTTCGCCGACCGTCATGTGCAGGTCGAGGGTTGTGGTCGTGCCCACGTCAATGGTTTCAGACGGGACTTTCGAGGTCGCGAAACCTGCCTTCGACGCCGTCACCGCATAGGTGCTCGGCGGCACATTGGCCATGAAGAACCGGCCTTCGGCGTTGGTGATGGCTGAATAGGAAGTGCCGTTCACCGGGTCGGTCATCGTGACCTTAACGCCCGGCAACACCGCACCCTGCTGATCAAATACCTGCCCGGCA
>JAJPJZ010000111.1 GCA_021323935.1 Terriglobia bacterium
CGCTCCTGAAGCGCTCGCGGGCGCGGCGGCCGCGCCGCTGGCCGATGCCGCCTGCACCGTAACGGGAGCGCCTGGCTGCAGCTTGTCCTGCCCATCCGTGACCACCATATCGCCGGCATTCAAGCCCTGGACGGTGGCAATGTTGCCCTGGGTCACGCCGACTTTTACCTGCTTCACTTGCGCCTTCTGATCGGGGCCGACCACGTACACAAAAGTCGAGTTGTTCGCGCCGCGCTGAATGCCGGCCACCGGAATCACCAGCGCGTTCTTCTGCACATCAAGCAGCAGCCGCACGTTCACGAACTGGCCCGGCCACAGGTTCCGCTGAGGGTTGGGAAAATTTGCGCGCAGCCGCGTGGTCCCGGTGGTGGGGTCCACTTCGTTGTTGATGGTATCGAGCCGGCCTTCCGCCAGCTTCGTCTGGTCGTCGCGGCTCCAGGCTTCAGCTTTCAGCGTGCCGGTGCGCATGTGCTGCAACACCTGAGGAAGGTTGTCTTCTGGAAGCGTGAAGATCACCGACATCGGATCCATCTGCGTAATCACCAGCATGCCGGTGGTATCGGCAGCGTGAACAATGTTTCCCGGATCCACCATCCTGAGCCCGATTCTTCCCGCAACCGGGGCAGTGATGCGCGTGTACACCAGGTTCAGCTTGGCGCTGTCGACCGCCGCCTGGTCCGCGCCGATGGAGCCTTCCAACTGCCCGACCAGCGCAGCCTGCGTGTCGAGTTGCTGTTGCGCAATCACCTTCTCCTGGAACAGGGCGCGATAACGCTCCAGGTTTAAGCGCGCGTCGTTGAGCTGCGCCTGGTCTTTGGCCAGGTTTGCCTGCGCGGTTTGCAGTTGCACCTGGAATGGGCGCGGATCAATGACTGCGAGCAGGTCGCCCTTCTTGACCTCCTGCCCTTCCTTGAAATTTACCTGGACCAGTTCGCCGTCCACCCGCGACTTCATGGTGACGGTGTTCAGCGGAGTGAAGTTGCCGATGCCCGTCAGGTAAATCGGCATGTCGCGCTGCTGCACCGGGGCTGCAGCCACCGGCATCGGGCCCATCATGATGCCGCCACGGCCACCGCGGCCGCCGCGCCCTGCCTGCCCCGCCGCGCCTGCACCGGCAGACGAATCGCTCGCCTGCGCGGCGCCACTATGGCCGCGGCGAATGGTGGTCGCGCCGATGACGACAAGCGCAACTACAACGATGAGGATGATCCAGAAACGTGGGCGCATGGCAGGCAAACCACAATCATATCAATCAGACGGCTGAGCCGCGCGAGGATACACCGCGGAACTAAGAATTAATACTGGTTAACGGGGGCGTTACAAACGCGCGGCAATGAGACGCCGAATCCCGGCGGCAACGGCGCTTTCGCCATCGCTTGCCGGGCGCGTGGGCTATCGGTTTCCTGAATCGGAAGCAATGCGCGTGCCGCGGTCAGGCTGGCGCTGCACCACAACGCCGTCAAACGGCGTCGCCCCCAGGATCTGGGAGCGGCCGACTGTGACACTGCGCAGCGTCCATCCGGTGGCAGTGGGGTGCCATAGCTCACCGCCGTCGGTGCTTTCATAGATGAAAGCGTCACCCGCAGTTGCAATCAGGCGGCGCCCGTCGCCATCGGCGGTGATGGAGATGATGTCGCGCGCCGGCAGCCCGCGCATCATGCGCTCCCAGTGGCGGCCGCCATCGGTGCTGCGGAACGCCCCTTCGCGCGCCGCCACCCACAAAGACGAATCGGGCATGGCGCTCACCCCGCGAATCACCGTGACCGGCAAGCTCGCCTCAAACCAGCTTGCGCCGTCGTCGGAGGAGATGAGCACGCGGTTGATGGTGGCGGCAATCAGCGCGCGGCGCGGCGACGCCGGATCGCCCTGGGGCAGCCCTGAGGGCGGCTGGCCGGCGGTATTCAGCGCGACAAAGGTTGAATTGCCCAGCACCGGCCCGCCATGCCAGCTTCGGCCATCGTTGTCGCTGATAAACAATCCTTGCGAGGTTGCGGCATACCAGCGATTGCCTTCAATGCGAATGTCATTCACCCGGCCGGTAATTTTGCCGCGGGTAACCTCAACCCGCATAACCGTTCGCGAACTGTGCCTGGTCTTGCCCGCCACCTTCACCGACCGGCGGTGCTCATTCACGATCTCTGTAATGGGCCGCCATTCGGAGCCATTGCGAGGCAGCTCAAAAATTCCGTTGTTGGTGCCGGCCAGAATGCTGCCGTTGGCCGCGGCCCGCAGGACAAAAATGTCGCGCCCATCAAGCCCGGCGCTGCGCTGCTGCCATCGCGCTCCGCCGTCGTGAGTGACGAACACCCCGCCGAATTCCTTGTCATTCACCACTCCGACATAAACCGTTGCCGCATCGCTCGGGTCCTGCGCCAGCGTGGTCACCTGCCGGTGCACAAAGCCGCGGTTTGAAGCCACAAACGACACCGCCGCGTTCGAGCTGACCAGCACACCGCTGCGGTCACTGGCCAGCAGCACGTGCGCGGAGTCGCGCGGGTCCACCGAGATATCGTTCACAATCAGGTTGGGGGCAGAAACCCGTGTCCAGTGGGCGCCGGCATCGGTGGTGCGCCACAATCCCTCGGTCGTGCCGGCAAACACCGTGTTGGGGTTACCCGGATCCTGGTGCAGCATGCGGGTGCGGCGGGCCGAGAAGGGAATGCCTTCCACTTTGTGGAATTGCGCGCCGCCATCGTCGCTCTTGTAAATGCCCGAGCACGCGCTCAGGTAGACGGTTGAAGGATTGTCGCGGTCCAGGATGATGGAAAACACGTCGGAATCGTCAATGATGCCCTGCTTCATCGGATGCCAGGTGCGGCCGCCGTCTTCCGTCTTCCACGGCAGGTGCCAGGTGCCGGCATAAATGATCTCGGGATTGCGCGGGTCCACGGCCAGCGATTCAATGTTGTGGATTTCGGCGCTGCCCTCGGGCGAAATGCGTTGCCACGTCTCGCCCGCATCGCTTGAGCGGAACACGCCGTCAAGGGCGCCGGCCACCATCACGTTGGGATTTGACTGCGCAATAACGAAGGAGCGAAGGGACTTGTTATGCAGGCCGGGCATTACCTGCCAGGTGCGGCCGCCATCGCGGCTGCGATACAGGTCGCCACGGCGGTTGTCGTCAACACTCCAGGTGGCGACGTAAATCGCTTTCAGCGCTGGGTCAAACACGATGTGATCGAGCACCAGGTCATGGTCAGAGCCGAGGTGCGCCAGGCGCGACCAGCTTGCGCCATTGTCGGCCGATGAAAACAGGTCGCCGGAACTGGTTCCCAGCAGGAGGTGATTGGGGTTTTGCGGGTCGTAGCTCAGGCTGCGCGCGTCACCCCCGTCAGGCCCGATGGCGACCCATTCCGCGGCAGCGCGCCCACTCTCAGCACGCGGGGCGGGGACCGATTGCGCGAACCCATTCGCGCACAAAAATGAAATCACAGACGCAAGCGCGCACAGCGTTACGCGCGTGCGAGCGGGGGCTACTCGCATCATCCGTCTCTCCTGGGAGCCAGAGGGACTGCGAGCTTAGATGCAAAACCTGAGCAGCAGATTGCCACGACCTACCACACACCTTGATTTCTAGCGCAGACGTTTACGGGAAAACCAAACAGAAACCTGGAGACAAAACCTACTTGCACTCAGCATACCGCACAGCGCGCCGCAACTCCACGAAAATGCCAGTGCGCGCACCTACGCGCAACCGCGATGTGCAAAGCTTTGCGCACCGAGCGAACAATGCCTGCTCAGCGGCGAAATCACGACAAATAAAAAGCCCCACCCGCTCGCGGCAGGTGGGGCGTTGGTTACGGTGGGTTACGAAGGTGGAGCAGCAGCAGGCTTCCTGGCAGCCGGCCGTCTCCGGGCAGGCGTTCTGCGCATCGGAGGCCGCTCGGTGAACGTCTGCGTGCCTGCTTCGTTGAAGGTCGCGCCTGACGGAACCAGGTAGATATCGGCCTTCTTTCCGGTGTCAGTCGTGCTCGTTCTGACCTCAATCCGGCTCGGGTCGATGCCCTTTTCCTTGGTCAGGTACTCCTTCGTGTTGGTTGCGCGCTCCTGGGCCAGCCGGTCGCCGGCGCGCTCCTTGGCATCGTGATAGCCCACGATCACAGCCTTGGAATCGGGCTCGCGCTGCAGGCGCAAGGCAACGTCGTCAAGGATCGCCTTGGCTTCGTTGTCCACGCGGGCCGGGCGGGCTGCGTTGCGGAACTGAATTTCATTCAGCTTGCTGGCCTGCGGCGGCGGTGGCGGAGGCGGAGGCGGCGGCGGTGGCGCTTCAATGTTCACCGTGGTGGTTGAAGTCGCCGTAAGGTTGCGATCGTCGGTCGCCGTTCCGGTCACCGTGACGGATGAACCCGGTTGCGCGCCCGTGGTATTCAGCGTGGCCGTGTTGCCGGTTCCGGAGATGTTCCCTGCCGAAGCCGAATACGTGACCGTCACCTGCCGATTATCGGGGCTGCTGGCATTGCAACTGATGGTGGAGGTGCCGCCCGGCTGGACCGTTGTCGGATTGGCCGAGCACGAAATCGTGGGCGGGTTGGGCTGCTTCACCGTGAAGTTCGCGGTGCAAGTCGCAGTCTCGTTCTTCTTGCCGGTGGCAATGTTCGAAGTAACGGTGTAGCTGCCCGGATTCAGGCCGGCGGTATCGACCTGCGTCGAGGCCGCATTGCCGCTGGTCTTGCCCCCGGTCGAGATCCAGCTATATCGCAGCGTGCGGTTCTTGGGGAAATTGCTGGCGTTGGCCGTCACCGTGATCGGCTCGCCGGCAAAAACTTCCGTGGGCTGCGCTGAGCAGGCTGCGGTAGGCGCAACCGGAGGCTCGATGCTGCCAAACTTCAATACCAGGCCGCCCCCCACGCGCGCGCCTTCCCAGTCACGGCTGCCGGCCGCGGGCGAGTAGTTGTGGTGCGCGTAAACGTACTCGGCATCAATCAGGCGGATGGCGAGCAGCTTGGTCAGGTTGAGGTCGAGTCCGCCGCCGACCGCGATGCCCACGCCATTGTTGGCAGTGGCAGGCAATCCCGTATTTTTTGGCGGAATGTTCCGGTGCAACCCCACCAGGAAGTTCGCGAATGGAGTAATCGATTCAGACGGCGCCCGTAACGTCGGCCCGGCCATGATGGTGGCGACGTTGGCGGCGTCGCTGAAGCTGCCGGTGCCGCCCGCTTTGAAACCTACGTAGCGATTGAAAAAGTACGCTCCCTGAATAGTGAACCCTTTTTTCAAGCTGGGCATAACTCCACCATTCAGCCGCGCGCCTGGGTTGTACCAGGTATAGCCGCCATACACCTCAGACCGCGGCGCAGGCGCATCCTGGGCCACAACCGCCGTCGCGCCCAGCAACAGGCACACGACAACCAGGCGGGTTATGAAGCCTCGCTGTTCGTTCAACATGCTGTCATCCTCCGGAACTCTCATCAGGGCGAAGAGAAGCACACCAGTTCTCGGTGCAAGGGCCCCTGTAACTATTGCAGACGGAGAGGAAAAAACTCCGGCCAAGCATCATACAGCAAGAGTACAAACTTGGAAAACCATGCGCATCATTGCGTGCAACCGTGCCGAAATTGGAGCGCAGCGCCACAGCCTACTGGTGCCGCGGCGGTTGCGCAATGACGCGTAGCAGGACCTGCGTGCCGCCATCGAGGCGGATATCTTTCTGGTTCGAAACCAGGACCGTGCCCTTTGTAGCATTTGAAAGTTCAGCGCTGATCTGAACGCCGGGAAAGCCGATCACGCCGCGCGACGAACTGGTCAGCGCGACGCCGCGTCCTGCCCCGCGACCCTCGCGGGCAACGGTGCTGCCGGCATCCTGAACTGCTCCGCCAACCGCACTGCCCGCAGTGCCGGCGACGCCACCGGCCGTGCTGCCCACACTTCCAAGCGCTCCTCCACCAGCAGCGCCGCCGCCCATGCCTCCGCCGCTTCCGCCGCGGCCGCCGGATGATGGGCTGGTGCCGACATCGCCCATGGGGGATTCGTCGTAGCCGGCCTGCGCTGCGGGCGCAATCGCCTGAATCGCAGCATGCAGCTCGATGCTCTGGCCGCCTTTCAGCTCGGCGCGATCAAAAACCAGGCCCAGCTCAGAGGTGGCAGCGCCGTTCGCGCGGGCCTGGGCTTCGGTGACGTGGCCGATGAGCCGGGTGCCGTGCCGGAGCACTACTTTGCCGTCCTGCCGCAGATCATTGCGCAGCCGCGCGACGACTTCATCGCCCGGCTTGGTGCGGCGGGCGTCAACTGATTTAGTGAGTTCACCTTCGATGGCGGCATCGGCAGAAATTCCAGCTTCCTCTGCGCCCGCCTGCGCGTTCATGCCTGTGCTGGTTTGAGCGCTGCTGCTGACCGCCCGGTCAGTGCGCTGGCTTGCATTCGCCGAGGCGCCGGCCTGCTCGCCCACGGAGGCCGACGGCCCCCAGGCGGCCACGGCCAACATTGCCCCCACGCCAAACAATGCGATGACTTTCATAATGCCCCCCAGCATGGATTTGCCGCTTTGGCTCTTAAGCGGATGACTAGCTCCCGTGCGCCCACCGTCGGCCGATCATGGCTGCGCGGCGCGGCTCGACAAGCGAGCCGTACGGACACGCCGGCGCAAAATAACACAGCCGCAGACAGACGCTGCCGCTCTGATTTTAAAAGAAATTAGTGGGTGGGGCTGGCGGGTGCGCGATTGGTCAGCAGGATTGCCGCGATCGCGCCGCCCGCGGCAGCAATGGCCGCAATCGTAATCAGCGTGGATTTACTCAGCGTGACGCCGACGCCGGCTGCCGGAATCGCCCCGGCGCCTTTTTTCTTGCGGTCATTATTCTGATTCGAGTTCGCTTGATTGCTTTCGCCGGCCGAGGCGCTTGCATCCGCCCCGATGCTCAGCGGCTCAAGCCGGGAGATCAGCGCTTTGTCCTGATCAACGATGACTGTTTCCTTGCCGTCGCTGACGCGGACTGCGCCCTCCATGGCAGCGATGACCAACTTGCTGCCATCTTCCGTGATCATATAACGGGCACTGCTGGTTGCGGGTTCAACCCGCAGATTGACCACTTCAGCCCCGAGGCCGCGTGAGGTCGTGATGGAAAGCGAGCCTGTCATAACTCGCGCGCCGGCCGCGTGGAACACGATTTGCGAGTTCGCGCCCATCTGCAAGGTCGCGCCGCTTAACGCCAAGGTTGCGCCCCTGGCTGCCGTGCTCAGGCTGTCGCCCTCGACCACGGCCTGCGAACGTTCCAGGGAAACGCCGTTCAGGGTGAGCATGCGGTCCGGATAAACCACCGCGACGCCGCTATCGGCCGCAAAAGTCGCCAGCGGGAACACCGCCACCAGCACGCAACTTATGGCCCTTTGCGCAATTCGCGATCGCATCACACCCTCCAGCGGAATGTTACGGTGCATTTCCTCGTCCCGTCAATGAACCGGGGCCGCAGCAGTAATGCCCAGGTAACGTTACCAACCCCGCTAACCCTCAGAAGCCTCGATAGATGGCCAGGGTTGCAAGTGTCTGTACAATGCCGCCGCTGGCCGCCATGAAGTGGTGCTTGCCCGGAACCATCAGAATATCGTCAGGCTGAAGGGTAACGTCGCCTGCCCGCGCCCGCATGATGTCTTTCAGCGGGACCTGCGATTGCGACAAGCCGGTCGCGGTGCGGTGCAGGATCGTAACTTTCGTCAGCGCCGCATTGGCGGTCGGCCCCTTGGCCAGGGTGATCAATTTGAGCACGGTTGAAGGATGGGTGTCGTCCATGGTGTAGCCGCCGGGCTGCCCCACTTCACCCAGCACATAAACCAGGTCGGCCTTGGAGACGATGACGGTGTCGCCCGGCTGAAGCTCGACGTTGTCCTGCGCCATCAGCAGCGGGTCGGCATCGAGCATAACGGTCTGCGCGCTCTCCGGGTGCCCACGATGGGCAATAACGACCTTGCGCCCCGCCGCCACAGTCGTGCCCCCGGCAAGCTGGATGACGTCAAGAAGCCGGTGAGGGCCCAGAGCGGAGTAAGCGCCCGGGCGAGTCACTTCGCCGGTGACCGAAATGCCTTCGCTGCTGTATTCCTTGACGAAGAACCCGACCTGCGGATCGCGCACCAGGTTCGCCGCGACGAGGCGCTGCCGAATTGCTTCCTGCGCTTCGGTTGCGGTGAGCCCGCCAACCTTGACCGGTCCGACGAACGGCACCGCAATCGTGCCATCGCTATCGACGCGGCCATGCAGCGCCATTTCCGGCACGCCAAACACCGCGAGGTCCACTTCATCCCCGGGCCCAATGCGCAGAGGTACGGCCGAAGCCGAATCGTCTGCCGGCTTGACGGTCTGCCCAGTCGCAGCCGCAGGCGCGGCGGGAGGGGCGGACTGCGCTACAGCGTAGCCGGCTGCAATGAGCGTGATCACGCCGAACAGCGTTGCCGCGCGGGACAACGCGGGAACCGTGCGGGACGCAAAGCCGCAGCGCAGCCGACCTTTCGCGCCTGGCGCTACCGGACCTAAGTTGATATGGGATTGCAAGGAGCGGCGCGCCATCGGGGTGGGTTCGGGATTCAGCATCTGAGCCCTCATCATTATCTTGTAGCGGGCAGGTCGGTGTCATCGCCGACGGCGGCCGCGCGCACGCGCAGGGGCGGCGAGCCTGCCTCAGCAGCATAGATCCGCTCCAGGGCATGCCCAAGCTCACGCTGAAATTCATCAATCACCAGGTTGATATCCAGCGGCAAAGACTCGGGCTGTGAGCGTCGATACGCCACAAATTCGCCAAAGCTCTTTCCGCTTTCCGTCACCAGCTCCAAAGCCATGGCCCAATGCGAGTTTTCAGCAATGTTTCGCAGCACCTGCGGTCGCTCCCACCGATAAAACAACTCGTTGCGCCACGCCAACCCTGTGCCTTTGGGCACTGCCGGGCGGAGCTCGAATCCATCGAAAGCGTTATGTTGAAACGCCTCGCGCAGCACGCCATAGAGCTGCTCAATGTTTTCCACTGAGCCGATCTGCTGGGTGGCCCGCCGGATGGCAAGGTTGTTAATGATGACCTGCTTCTGCTGAATGGTGCGCCGCGCCACCCGGCCAAGCTCAAACATTTCGGGATAGCGAAGGTGCTGCACGCCAATCCAGATGCCGCCGCCGACCACGAAAAATACGACGCCCACGGTCGGACCGCCGGGGTAAAGCAGCAGCGCGCTGAGCAGCGCGCAGGCCCCGGAGACGAAATAGAGGATCAGCACGGCTTCGCGCTGGGTGAAGCCGCGTTCGAGCAGCTTATGGTGAATGTGGTTGCGATCGGCACGAAACAGCGGCTGGCCGCTCAGGAAGCGGCGCACGACTGAAAGGCCGGTTTCCATGATGGGCAGGCCGAACGACAGCACCGGGATGGCCACGGCAAGCATGGTGGAGCTCTTCGATTGGGTTGCGAGCGCAAACACGCTCAGCAAAAAGCCGATGAACAGGCTGCCGCTATCGCCGAGGAAAATGGTTGCGGGACTGAAATTAAATCGCAGGAAGCCGGTAATTGCCCCAACCAGCGTGAGCGCCAGCACGGCCACGCCGGTGTGGCCGTTTACCAGCGCCATCACAAACATGATGAGGGTGGAAAACAGCGCTGAGCCGGCAGCCAGGCCGTCAAGCCCGTCTACCAGGTTGAAGGCGTTGGTGATGAGCAGAATCCAGAGCACGGTTGCGGCAAACGAGACCGCCGCGTTGAAATCGTGATGGCCGGTGAGCACCGGAATGCTGACCACGCGCAGCCCGGAGAGATACACGGGCACCGCCGCCAGCGCCTGCACTCCCAACTTCAGCCAGGGCGAGGCAGAAAAAAGGTCGTCGTACAGGCCCAGCGCAAACACCAGGCCGGCGGGGAAGACAATTCGCAGGATTACATCGATGGGGACGATCTCGGGCAAGTGGGCGAAGCGCTGAATAGCGGCCACGCCTACCACCATCAAGGCAAACGCCAGAAAGATCGCAGCGCCGCCGAGCCGTGGCACAGGCAGGGCATGCACGTCGCGGTCGCGCGCGTCTGATAGCGCGACGCCATAGCGGACGGCAAAGTTGCGCACCTGGCGAGTTACCACCAGCCCCGCCAGCAGTGAGACCACGAACGTCAAGCAATACGTCAGGGCCACAATTCGCTCTCTTTATCTGTTTTCAGCCGTTGCCGCAAGTTCACGCTCATCATGCGCCCCGACCGGCGCATTGCGTAGGTCTGGGTTGATGATTGGCGTTACCGCCGTGTATTGCCCGCGAATCACCCGCGCGAGCGCCGGGACCACGCTCTCATATGAAAAACCGGAAAGGCCGGGCGACGGCAGGCGGTCTTTTGCGCAGCCGCGTACACGCTGGACTGCGCTGACCACCGCGCCCACATCGCCGTGCCGGCAGGCATAACTTGGAACAGAACTTTCATAGCCGTGCAGGATCTCAGTCACATGGCTGGGCGACGGCCCGACATACAGGACCGGGCAGCCTAGACGCAGCACGTTGTAAATCTTGCAGGGGTGAACGATGCCGACAAATGCTTCGCCCATGACGACGGCGTGAAAATCGGCGGAGGAAAGCGAAGCGCTCAGCCGCTCGCGCGCCTGGTAGGGCAGGAACGTGATGTTCGTAAGCCCGCGCGCAGCCGCACTGCGTTTAATCGCCTGCATCTGGCTGCCTCCGCCGACAAAACAAAAGTGGACGCTTTCATCTCCGTGCAGTTCGGCCGCGGCGTTAATCAGCGTGTCGAGAGGGTGGCATGGGCTGTGATTGCCGGAATACATCACCACGAACTTGCCCTCGAGGCCGTGTTGTTTGCGGAACTGTTCGCGGCCCTCGCGATCAAAAATGACATCTTTGTCGTGCGACCAGGGCGGCAGCGTGACGATCTTTGCGGCAGCGATCCCTTTGCTCTCGATCCGCTGTGCCATGAAGCGATCAAGCGCCACGATCACGCGCGCCCGCCGCAGGCTGAAACCCAGCATGCGGTTTAAAGTTCGCGCCGCGAATGAATTTGCTTTCAGCCAACCGGCGGCCACGGCTTCGTCGGGGTTCAGGTCCATGCACCAGAACACCAGGCTCCGTGCCTTCCACGGCACCAGCAGCGCGGCAATAAACGAAATCAAGGGCGGAGACGTGAGCGCCACCACGACGTCCTGCCGAGGCAGGAATGCAATTTTGGCGACGCAGGCCATCATGAACGTGGCGAAATCGAGCGCCCGGCGCCAGCGAGCGGCCTTGCCGAAAGCCGTGCCGCGCACGCGCAGCACGCGAACCCCGCGCCACACCTCGCGAGCCGCAAAGCGCCGCGCCGGATCGTCATAGCCGCGCGCCGAGGCAATCACCGTGACCTGGTCGCCGCCGGCAGCCATGAACGCAGCCAGGTCGGCCGCATGCTGCGCAGTCGAAACCACGTCAGGGTAAAACGCCTGGTTGAGGATCAGTATTCGCATTAAAAGCAGTTCACCAAGCGTGCACCGTGCGTGTCGTAAGCCGAGCTTCCGCCAACTCCCGCCGTCATCGCAGCACGCATTGAAAACATACGCGAGTGCCAGCGGAAGCACGATTTCCTCTTTGGAGACCTCTCCCCTCAGCAATTGCGGAACTACCGCGCTCCAAAGGCAGCGTGCACCGCAACGCGAAAACCGGGCGTGGTGCTTTCGCCGGGTTCATCGCTCCACCATGTAATTGCCCAGAAACAATGTGTCCATCCGGGTTCGCTCAAAGCACTGGATGGCTTCCTCGGGAGTACAAACGATGGGCTCATCTTCGTTAAACGACGTATTCAGCACCACCGGCACGCCGCTGCGGCGCTCGAACGCCGAAATCAACGCGTGAAATTTCGGATTGCTCGCGCGCGACACCGTCTGCAGCCGCCCCGATCCATCGACGTGCGTGACCGCCGGAATCACGCTGCGCCGCTCCGGGCGTACCTGGTACACCATCAGCATGGTGGGCGAAGGATGCGTTTGCTCGAAGTACTCGCCGACTTTTTCCTCCAGCACTGCCGGGGCAAACGGCCGAAACGGCTCGCGCTTTTTGATGCGCGCGTTCAGGATGTCTTTCATCTCGGCGCGGCGCGGATCGACGATGATGCTGCGGTTGCCCAACGCGCGGGGGCCGAACTCCATTCGTCCCTGGTACCAGCCCACCACCTTGCCCTCGGCGATGGCTTCGGCAGCGCGCGCACTCAGTTCCTCGTCGTCGAGCAGCCGGCCGGCAATGCGGTGCTGCTTCAAGGCGGCTTCCACGCTGCCATTGACGAACTCAGGCCCGGTGTAGGCATCGTGCATGACGTAGCTGCGCGGGCGCTTCAGCACTACATTCCAAAGATAAAAACACGCTCCCACGGCGGTGCCGGCGTCGCCGGCGGCAGGCTGCACGAACACTTCGCGAAACGGCGTGTGCAGCAGCACCTTGCCGTTCATCACGGAATTCAGCGCCACGCCTCCGGCCATGCACAGGCGGTCGCTGCCGGTTTGCCGGTGGAGATGTTGCAGCAGGTGAAACGCAACTTCTTCCAACCGCGCCTGCAGTGACGCGGCGATGTCCTGCTGCCTGCGCTCCAGCGGTTCGCCGGGTTGCCGCGCAGGGCCGAAGGTTTCGATGAACTTCTCAGAGAACACCTGCCCGATGACAGGCGAGCCTTCGTCCCAGGTCATATCGACGCCTTCGGAGTGATGGCGGAAATAATCAAGATTCAGCCGGAAGCGGCCGCCGGGCAGGGTTTGTATGATGTCGCGAAACTGCTCGAGATACGCGGGTGTTCCGTACGGCGCCAGGCCCATGACTTTGCCTTCATCGCCATATTTCGGGAAGCCCAGGTACTGCGTGGTCGCGGTGTAAACGATGCCGGCAGAATGCGGGTATTCGATTTGCCCCAGCACTTCGAAGCTGTTGCCTTGCCCCACTCCCCACATCGTGCTGACGAAATCGCCGAAGCCATCGATGGAAAGAATGGCGGCACGCTCAAAGCCAGAGACCAGGAATGCGCTGGCCATGTGCGCCTTGTGGTGCTCAACGCTATGGAATTGCGCCTTCAGGTTTTCCGGCGCAGTGCCGAGGGCCGTGGCCAGGTCGTCGCGCAGGTTGCGGACCTTGGCAGCATTGGCCAGGCGTGAGGTAATCAGGCCTGAAATGCTGGAGATGCGAGCCACGGAATACAGTATTTTTTTGTGCAGGTTGGCAGAAGGATCGCGTGAAATGCCGACGTGCTCGACCTCGTTGATGGAAACGCCCGCAGCTTCAAGGCAGTACCGCACCGCCAGCGAAGGGAAACCGGCGCAATGTTTTTTGCGATTGAAGCGTTCTTCTTCGGCGGCGGCGATCAACTGACCGTCTTTCACGATGGCGGCGGCAGCGTCGCCGTGATAAGCGTTGATTCCCAGAATGTACAACGCCATTTCTCCTTGGCCCCACTGCACTTCGAGTGCCCGACTCAGGCAAGCGCCGGCTGCGCCTTAGGCGTCGGAACCTGCAACCCGCAACGCTCGAACCAATGCCCTAATACAGCGAACTGCCACACGCGCGAATGCTTCACGCGGCCAGCTTCAAAATCGGCCAGCAGCTTTGCCGCGTTCAATTTCGGCAAGCAGGTGCGGGCCGCCGCGTTGACTCCGTCTCTTGTGTACTTGCGCAATGGCCCGCGCATCCAGGTTTCCATCGGCAGAACGAAGCCCTGCTTGCGACGCAGGGCGGTGCCTTCCGGCAACAAGTCAGCCGCGGCGGCCAGCAGCGCGCGCTTGGTGCCGGCGGCGGCGGCATTGTTGCGCAGGCAATACTCGATCAAAATGTGGTCGAGCAAGGGGACGCGCAGCTCCAGGGAATGCGCCATGCTCATGCAGTCGCTGTCGCGCAGCAACGTGCTTCGCATATACCCTTGCATTTCGCAAATGCCCGCGCGCGCCGTCAGGGTGAACTGATCGCCCGGATCGATCGGGCCGAAATTGGCATTTGCATCCACGCCCAGGGCGCGCAGTTCGGCATCGCTCCAGAACGCCCGCATGCTTTCATAGCGGTATTGAAAGCTGACGTCACGGCGCGTGGCCTGCTCGCTCCTGCCGCCGGCACGATAGCGCCGCATCTCGGCGGGGATGCGGCCGAGCACGCCGGAAAAGCGCTCGAAGCGCGGCAGCAGCCTGAACGACGAGTAGCCGCCGAACACTTCATCGCCGCCCAGCCCCGAAAGCACCACTTTGACGCCCGCCTGCGCCACGGCCTGCGAAACGATGTAGGTATTGAGCGCGTCGGCGCTCGGCTGGTCGAGGCTTTCAATCGCCTTGGGGATTGCGGCCAGCACTTCAGCTTCAGAAAGCCGGATTTCGTGATGCACCGTGCCGTAGCGCTGCGAGAGGTCGCGCGCGTACTTTGATTCGTCAAACTCCGGCTGCTCGAAACAAACCGTGAAGGTGCGAATCGGCTTTTCGGCGTTCTGGGCGGCCAGCGCAGTGACCACGGAGGAATCGATGCCGCCGCTGAGGAACGTCGCAATCGGCACGTCGGAGATCAGGTGCTCGCGAACGGCACGCTCCAGCTCCGAACGAAGCCGGCCTGCGTCAGGGGCCGGCAAACCAGGAGTGATGCCGGCCGGCGACCAATAAACGCGGCGCTCAACAATTGTGCCGCGCCGCACCCGAATCTCCTCGCCGGCGCCGAGTGATGCTACTCCGCGCACTAGCGTGCCGGGCTCAGGAACGGAACCGAACTTTACGAACCCGGCCAGGCCGTTTTCATCGAGGTGCCGCTCGGCCAGGCCGCACTCCACCAAGGTGTGCGCCTCTGAGGCAAACGCAAACATTCCGGGGCGCTGCAGGAAATAAAAGGGCTTGATACCCAGCCGATCGCGCGCGCACCACAGCTCAGCTCTTGCTTCATCCCAAAGCGCAAATGCGAACATGCCGCGCAGCCGGGTGACGCACTCGCGCCCCCACACGCGGTAAGCCTGCAACAGCGCTTCGGTATCGCCGGTGGAGCGCCAGGAAGCGGCGCGCGCGCCCAACTCGCGCCGAAGCTCGCGATGGTTATAAATTTCGCCGTTCAGCACCAGGCAGTTGCCGGTCTCGGGATCAGCCATGGGCTGATGACCGGCGGCGCTGATATCGAGAATCGCCAGCCTGGCGCTGCCTAGAACGCCTTGCGCGGCTTGCTCCGGTGCAGAAAGCGGAAGTGAGGCGATGCCGGAATCGTCAGGGCCGCGGCGATGCAGCGCCGCCACCATGCATTCGACCGCGCGGCGCGCTGAACGCGAGCCTTCGCCCTCGAAAACAGCTCCTGCGATACCGCACATCCGCAATTCGCTCCCGTGTTCGAATTACTGCGCGCGGGGGGGTGAGGCAACGTGCTGGCCCGCTGGTAACACCGTCCGGCATGGATCGCGACACGCGTTGCGGCTTCAGGCGCGCCGCTTGAATTCGACCCATTATCGCGCAGCTACTCCCTTTTCGGCGAGAACTTCATCCACAATCGCGATTGCGAAATCCAGTTCGCGGTCTTCGGTATAGAAGTGCGGCGACATGCGCACGCCGGCGTTGGGCCGGTAATCGACCAGAACGTTGCGCCGCAGCAACTCAGCGCATACCACCTCGGCCTGCGGCAAATCGAGTGAAATGGTGCCTCCGCGCCGCTCGGCATCGTGCGGCGAATTTACTACCCAGCCGCGCCGGGCGGCCAATTCAATGAGTCGCGCGGTCTGGCGCTTGGATTTTTGACGAATGTTCTCAACCCCCGCTCGCGCAATGATTTCAAGACCCGGGCGCGCGCAATAGAGTGCTGGCACGTTGGGAGTTCCGGTCATGAAGCGGTAAGCGCCCTGGGTATAG
Organism: Terriglobia bacterium; assembly: GCA_021323935.1. Taxonomy (GTDB): domain Bacteria; phylum Acidobacteriota; class Terriglobia; order Terriglobales; family Acidobacteriaceae; genus JAFAIN01. Next base: position 15,757 of record JAJPJZ010000111.1, read on the forward strand.
CGCTGCGCGCCTACTTCAAACGCAAACGGTAGCCGGTTCGCCACCCAGCCCGTAAATTTCGGCTCCAGCTTTTCGGCCAGGCCAGGCCGAACATACAGGTAAGCGACGCCCGGTCCGCCGCAGAGCCACTTGAGCACGCCTCCGCATAAAAAATCCACGTTGAGCTTGCGCACATCAACCGGGATGGTGCCGGTGGCCTGAAAAGAATCGAGCAGCACGTAGGCCCCCACGCGGTGCGCCCGCTCCACGATGGCTTCCACGTCCTGGATGAACGCGCTGCGGAAGACGACGTGCGAAATCGGCACCAGAAGCGTGGTTTCGTCGATGGCCTCAATCAGGCGCTGGGTGTTGACGTGCACTGCATCATCGTTGGGCACCATTTCCACTACCGCGCCGCGGTCGCGCTGCGCCTCCCAGAAATACATGACCGAGGGGAAATTCAGGTCGCTGTACACCACCTTGTTTCGCTTGCCCCGAAAGTCGAAACACGAAGCCACGATCGCCTCGCAGGTGGTCACGTTCTGGTGGCATGAAACGGTATTGGGCTCGGCGTTAATGAGCGCGCCAATCTCATCGCCGACTTCCGCCGCGAGCTGCCACCAGCCTTCTTCCCATGCGCGAACGCCGCGCCGCGCCCAGGTGTCAGCGTAGGCGTGCGCGGCCTCGTAAACCTGCGCCGGCATTGCCCCCAGCGAGTTGCTGATCAAGTACGTGGTCGAGGCGAGGATGGGAAATTCGGATCGGAACCGCAGCAATGAATCTTTAGAATCAGCCGCCATAGCGGCAATTGTAGTGGCCAACCTGCCGCCCGAACATGGATACTTACAATCGCACTCGGGTTCTTTGCGCCGGCGTATGCGAGCCGCCAAAGCCGGCGTGAAGAGCGGAACACGACCATCCACGAATGGCTGACGTCAGCAGACGACTGGAAAAAGCTGAAAAGCTCCTGCTCAAAGGCAAGCAGCAGGATGCGTTGAAGGAATTCCTGCGCGCCGCCGAAGAAGACCCGCACAACGATTTCGTAAAGCTGCAGGCTGCCGACCTCAGCGTTTCGCTCCACCAGGTCAACGAGGCGCTGCGGCTCTATCGCCAGGTTTTTGATCACCAGGCCGCGGTGAATGATGTAGCGGCCGCTACCCTGACTTACAAAAAGCTCTCGCACCTGGAGAAGCCCTCGCTTTCGCGCACCCTCGGCTACGCCGCGCTCATCGAGCGCACCAGCCGCGACGAGGCGCTGGCCATTTACCGCAGCGCAGTGCAGCAACTGGCGCATGAGCCTGAGCAGGCCGTCATCGTGCAATCGCGCGTGGTCGCAATGGAAGCTTCGGCGGCTGAATACGAGCGGCTTGCCGAACTGCAGGCCGGCGTGGGCGACACCGCGGCCATGGCTGAATCGCTGCTGCGCGCTGCTGAAAAAAGCCACGCATCGGGCGATGCCGAAAGTTCATTCCAGCATCTTGAGCGCGCCCACCAGGCCGACAGCAACAACCGCACCGCACGCCTTCGCTACGCCGCCGCGCTGACCGAGCGGCTGCGATTTGCCGACGCAGCTCGCGTGCTCGAGCCCCTGGCCGCGGCGAAAGACCCTGAAGCCACCGGATCCTACGCTCGCGCCCTGGTGGAGTGCGGCCGCCTGGAAGACGCCACTCCGTTTGTGTGGGCGCAATATGAGCGCGATCCCGCCGCCATCGCCATGCTCGGCGAACTGATGAGCCGGTATATCGGCCAGGGCAATATCGATGCGGCGCTCTCGCTTGCCCACCGGCTGGAAGTGCGTGAAACCGGCCACCGCCGCCGCCGCGACTTCATCCTGCTCATTAAAGATATCGTTCTGCGCCACGAGCCTGACCTTCAGTTGCTCTCCTACGCGGGCGAGCTGCTGAATTCGGCGAATCGCGAGCACGATTATTGTGACGTGCTAGGGCGCCTGTTCGACCTTTACTTTGCGTCCGGCCAGTTTGAAAAGGCCGCCGATGCGCTCGATCGCGCAGGCGAAGTCGATCCTTACGACCAGGCCAACCAGCAGCGGCTGACCGCGCTGCAAGGCAAGCTTGACGCGCGCCGTTATCGCGCCGTGGCCGAGCGGTTCGGCAAGGCGCCAGCCGGGCGCACGCTGCCTGAAGCGCTGGAAGAAAACGAGGGCGGCAGCACCCAGCCCACGATGCTCGAAGACCTGATGCTGCAGGCCGAAATCTTTTTGCAATACGGCATGAAGGCGCGCGCGGTCGAGCGGCTCCAGCGCATTCATCGGCTGTTCCCCGATGAAGAAATCAACAACGCACAACTGCACGCGCTTTATGAACGCGCCGAATTTTCACCTTCAGGCACCCCCGCAGCGCCTGCCGCACCTGCAGCCGCTGCGCCCGCGAAGAAAGCAGCGCCGGCGGCGGCCGATGCTGCGCCCGCTCCGGCAGCAAAGCCGGCAGCACCCGCGCCGGCGGCCAGGACTGGCGCCGAAGACCAGCTTGGCCGCCTGGCTGAAATTTCGCAGAACATCTTTCGCCAGGCGCAGGTTGACGCAGTGCTGTTCACCGCAGCAAACGATATCGGCAGGTTCCTGGGCACCGCGCGCTGCATCGTGGCACTGTGTTCGCCGGGCGCGCCGCCTTCAGCCTTCACCGAGTATTGCGGCCCGCACGTGCAGCGCAGCGAAATTGACGCGCTGGTGGACGCAGTAAAAGCCACCGGCAAGGAACTCAAGAACCAGCCGTCACTGTTCTTCGGGGCTGAGAAGCCGCTGCCCGCGGCCCTCGCGAAGCCGGCTGCCGCGCTTGGCTTGCAATCGCTGGCGCTCGGCCGCTTGAGCGCTCGTGAAGAATTCATTGGCGTGCTCATCGCCGGCCACGCCGCCGCGCACAACTGGACGAAATCTGAAATTTCGATGGTTCCGCTGCTCGCCGACCAGGTGGCGCTGGCTGCCAGTTCTGCCCGCCTGCGCAAAACCCTCGATGCCATTGCTCCGCGCGAACAGCGCACCGGCCTGCTGAAGCGAAGCTCCTACTTTGACGCGCTCGGCTTTGAAATCGGCCGCAGCATGCAGCAGAACGCGCCGCTTTCGCTTGCGCTGCTGCGCATGAACAGCCCCGCCCATCAAGGCGGCGAGGTAATGCAGGAAGTCGCGCGCCAACTATTGCCCTACATTCGCCAGACCGATATTGCCGTGCGGTATGACCAGAACACGCTCGCGCTGATCCTGGGCGGCACTTCGGAACAGTCCGGCGCCCAGGCCATTAAGAAATTGCGCAACGTGCTTGCCTCGGAAAAAGCGACCAAGAGCGTCTCCTTTTCCTGCGGGCTGGCTGAAGTCATCTTGAACTCCGATTTTGACGTCGTCGATATCGCTACCGAAGTGGCCAACCGGGTTGAAATCGCGCTGCATGCCGCGTCTGCCGAGGGCGGCGGCGCCACCCATGTGCAGCCGCAACCCACCCTGACGGTGTGACCTGTCGCCGCGCCGGCCTGACACATTCTCAATTCCAACGCTATACTGATAGGTTTTCGCCTCTATGCTGAACCCAACTGACATTGCAATCGTGAGCGGCGCCCGCACGCCGATGGGGCGCTACTGCGGCAAACTGCGCGACTTCACCGCCATGGACCTGGGCGCAATTGCCTCAAAATGCGCCATGCAACGCGCCGGAGTTGAACCGGCGGAATTCGACCACGCGGTGTTCGGCAATGCCCAGCAAACATCGGGCGATGCGCTCTATGGCGCGCGCCACGTCGGGCTCAAAGCCGGGCTGCCGATTGAAACTCCGGCGCTCACCGTGAACCGGTTGTGCGGCTCGGGCATGCAGGCGATTGTCAGCGGCGCGCAGATGATCCAGCTTGGGGAAGCCCGCACAGTGCTGGCCGGCGGCATGGAGAGCATGTCGCAGGCGCCGCACGTCATTCGCGGCGCGCGCTGGGGCTTCGGTCTGGGCGAAGGCAAGCTCGAAGATTCGCTCATGGTGGCTCTGCTCGATACCTACTGCGGCCTCTACATGGCCAACACCGCCGAGCTGTATGGCGAGCAGCAGGGCATCACCCGGCAAATGCAGGATGAATACGCGTTGCGCTCGCAGAAGTGCGCTGACGACGCCTATAAAGCCGGCAGGTTCCACGAGGAAATCGTGCCGGTGCACCTGGTTGACCGCAAAGGCCAGCTCACCGGCGAGACGTTCAACGACGACGACCATCGCCGGCCGCAAACCACGCTGGAGGGCCTGGCGAAGCTCAAGCCCGCGTTCGGCAAAAACGGCACCGTAACGGCCGGCAATGCCAGCGGCATTGTAGATGGCGGGGCGGCCGTCGTGCTGATGCCGGTGGAAGACGCCCAGCGCAGGAACCTGAAACCCATCGGGCGGCTGGTGAGCTGGGGCATCGCCGGAGTTGATCCGAAGATCATGGGCTCAGGGCCGGTGCCGGCCTCGCGCATAGCACTGAAAAAGGCGGGGCTGAAGCTCGACGATATCGATCTCGTCGAAGTGAACGAGGCGTTTGCCGCGCAATATCTCGCCGTCGAAAAACAGCTCGGGCTCGACCGCGAAAAAACCAACGTGAACGGCGGGGCCATTGCGCTGGGGCATCCGCTGGGGGCGACCGGCACGCGCCTGGTCATTACACTGCTTTACGAGTTGCGCCGGCGCAAAAAGAAATATGGGCTGGCGACCGCCTGCATCGGCGGCGGCCAGGGCATTGCAGTGATTGTGGAAGCTTTTTGATTCCTTGCGCTCGGGAAAGAACACATGACAATTCAAAAAGTAGGGGTGCTCGGTTGCGGCCTGATGGGCTCGGGCATCGCCCAGGTTTCAGCTTCTGCGGGCTTTGACGTTACCGTGCTCGAAGCCGACCAGAAGTTCATCGATAAAGGCTTCGCGTCAATCGAGAAGTCGCTGGCGAAATTTGCCGAAAAGCCGGAAAAAAGCGGCATCACGCCTGAGAAGGCCAAGGAGGTCCGCGGCCGCCTGCGCGGCACCACGCGGCGCGAGGACCTGGCCGAGTGCGACATCATTATCGAAGCCATCATTGAAAACGTCGCCGCCAAGCGCGAAATGTTTTCGGCGCTCGACAAGATTGCTCGCCAGGGCGCGATCTTCGCCTCCAACACCTCTTCGATTTCCATCACCGAACTGGCCGCGTCCACACGTCGCCCTGAGCGCTTCATCGGCCTGCATTTTTTTAATCCTGTGCCGCTGATGAAGCTGGTCGAGGTGGTGCGCACCATTTCCACCAGCGATGAAGTGTTTGACGCTGGCGTGGAGTTCGGGCGCAAGCTCGGGAAAGTGCCGGTTCGCACCAGCGACAAAACCGGCTTCATCGTCAACCGGCTGCTTGTGCCCTACCTTCTCGATGCTATCCGCGCCTATGAAGAAGGTGTCGGCTCAATCGAAGATATTGATCGCGCCATGCAACTGGGGTGCGGATACCCTATGGGCCCATTTACGCTGCTGGATTTTGTCGGCCTTGACACTACCTACTACATCACGCATGTAATGTTTGAGGAATTCAAGGAGCGCCGGTTCGCCTCGCCGCCGCTGCTCAAGCGATTGGTGCTGGCCGGGTGGTTTGGGAAGAAATCAGGCAAGGGCTTCTACGATTACTCCGATCCGGCGAAGCCGGCTGCGCAGGATAGCGCCTTGCGAGGAATCATTTCAGAAGAGCGGAACAGCACCGCGACTCATCGCTAGCTACAGGCCGGCCGCCACGCGCGCCGAGATCGCCGGCGCATCCACTGCAACGGCGCGCTGCAGGTTGCAACGCAGCCGTTCGTAGCCTTCCATTACGTCGCCCAGCAGCATATCGCTCGCGGGGAAAAGCCAGAGCGCGCACAGCCGCGAGCGCGCCGCCAGCGCCAGCAGCCGGAACCTGGCCGCCGAGGCAGCCAATTGTTGCGCCGCCAATGCGGTTTCCGCATTGCTGCTCGTAACTCCCTGCGCGGCATAGGCCAGCAGCAAGGTCGCGTTCGCCGAAGCCTGCCCCAAATAAGCCAGCGCCGCTCGAATCCGCATTCGCCGCACGCGCAGGTACGCGCTGTTTGGGAGTTCGCGGCGCAGAAACGCGTCCTCTGAGGGATCAATAAGGTTAAGAAACGCCTCGGTATCGATTTCCGCGAGCCGGCTTTGCAGGTCAACAATGCTGCGGGGCCGCATGGAACGCCGTACTGCGTTCACGGCAACACCGCCCGCGCTCAGCACGCCAAAAGTTACAAGAATTTCAACAATCATCGCCCGTTCAGCATCCCTGCCAGCGCGTCGTTCCACGCGCCTAAGTCATTCGCCGGTAACTCAAAAGATTGATCAACCATGTTGGCGCGCGTCAGCAGGTATCCCAGCCAGATCACAACCGCGCAGGTATAGGCCGAGCTGATCAGAATGTCGGAAACGCTGTGCGCTCTTGAGCCGTAATGGAGCAGGAGCGCCTGCGCCGTAAGATCGCAACTTCCATAGAATGCCAGCCCCACCGCAATGCCAAACAGGTAGTTTGACCAGCGCAGGCGGAAGAACGACGCAAACACGAACAGGAACAGGATCAGTCCTAAGCGCACAATGTCAAAAACCTGCTGCATGGCCATAATTCCACTGACAAACCGGGTGTAGTCATTTCCCCCGGTCATGGCGGAAGCTCCAACCCCGATGAGCACCAGGATGGCCGCTACCCAGTTGAGCACCTGCCGGCCCAGCCGGCTCAGCCCTTCGTAGCGGAGGAACACCTGGCCATAGAGGTCATAAATAATGGCATAGGTCAGGATGGCCGACAAGACCTCAGTCGCCCAGTAAAACAGGAAGTAAGTTGTGTAGTAAGACCGGCCAGGGTGATGGCGCAGGAAGAACTCTATCGGGATTTTGGCGACGTGCAGCATGGCATAGGCAGTAAAGGCCGGGAACCTATGCCAAAGCTTCTTCGCAATCAGGACGGCAACAATCGTCAGCTCGACGGCTGGAGCGAGCAATTCCAGGACATCGATCAGATGGGCGACAGGCATGGCGCTCGGGCCAGCATACCCTAAGGTATAGCGAATGCCAACCCGGAATGCCTGCCGCCCTCAAAGCTATTGATTACTGCAAACTTGCGAAAACGGGTCGCAGGTGGGCCGGGGACCGCCGTCAAACAATGACTGGCTGACCGTTGTGCCATAAGCACCGAAAGCCACGATGGCGAGAAGCAGGGCGCGCAGCAGGTTTCTTTTCATGGTTACTTTTCTCCTTTGGAGGTGTCGTGCTCAGGCGTGATAATGTCTGGAAACTAGGGCTTCTGCACACGGGCAGCAATTCTGTTCGGTGTTTGGAAATCAGAACAAAAATGACGCTGCTTTCTGCTCACGACGATTTTGTGTTACGCACGCTCGGCGCCCTGCAGGGTTGCTGGGCGCGGCTGGTGTACACCGCGCAGTTGCGCGATGAAAACGGCCGCTACTTGCATTGGGGGCTCGACCGCGTCTATGGGACAGAAAAAGCGCAGGCCACGATGCAGCAGGCGCACAGGGAAGTCTTTCGCCAGGTGTTGCGGAAAAAGATGGAAGATTTAGCGCGCGAAGAAGGTGGCGCCTCGCCTGTTGCTGCAGTTACGGCCGAGTCGTGCTTGATGCCGCCGGGCACCAGCCGCGCAGCTCAACTACATTTCAGTGCAGTGTTTTTTGCGCTCGCTCGGCTTCGTAACGCCAAAAATCGAGTCGCATAGCCACACCCACAACCTGCCCGATCACATCAACCTCGCCCGGCCGGTGCAGCAACCTGGTTGACGCCGGAGAAAGCGGATGCGGTTGCAGCAGCAGCCGGTCGCCGTGCTCTTCGCACCAGCAGCAAGTAAAGCCTTCACGAGTCTCCACAAAATAAATCGGCCGCTCAAACTCCGAGCGCCAGGGCCCGGTCACGACCTTGCTCCGGCTTTCATCCACCTGAATAAATGAGCCGGGCAGCAAGAGCGGGTACATCGAGAAATCTTCAATGCCTACGAAACCGTAGGTGAACTCGCGGTCGGTGAACTCTTCAAGGAACGTGAGCGGGACCACTCCCCAGCGCTCGATGAGCCTGCCGAGGTTTGAGGTGCGATTGATATTGAAAGAAGGATCGAGCCGCACCGGAACCCGCACCGCCGAAGCCGGCGTCGTCGCCGGGGTGCGATGCGTCTTGGGAATTTCAACCAGCATCACGTCGGCGGCGGCGTCGTTCAAATCGATCCCATACAGCGCCATCAGCTCGCGGATGTCCATGCGATAAATCACCGCCAGCGTATACAGCCGCTGAATGCTGGGAACGATGCCTTTGGTTTCAATGTGGGAAAGCCGGCTGATCGGAATCAGGAATTCGTCGTCGCGGTGGCGCTTGGCGATGCGTTCACTTGCGGCTTCCACGTCGCGCACAGTGAGGCCCAGGCTTTCGCGCAAACTACGTAGCTGCTCTCCCGGGGCCGTTCGCATAAACAGAGAGTAGAAAATACCACGTCGTGCCCCGGCCAGCAATCAAACACGTGATCTGCCGCTGCTTGTTACGAAAATGGAACAAAACCCATAATTCACGGCGTGCAATTCTTCTGCCGGCCTCAGAACTAATACCGGGCACAGCGGACCAGGTTGATGTCGGGGTTGAGGCCTCGGCGGAGCCGGTCACGACCTGATTTGGAACGCCTGACTCCGGCTTGATTGCGTGCAGAACCATAAGGTTCTTGCCTGAGGCCAAGTTATGCCTTTGTTTGCAAGTGCTTAGTCGATCCATCCCCGCGCTCTCCGTAAAGCCTGCCGCTCTGGATCAAGGCGCCGGCCTAACCATCCGCTTCGGCGCAAGGGCCCGAGGCCGGCATTTTAAGCCGTTCGTGGTAATGCCTGCTGTGTTACGAAAATGGAACAAAAGTGATACTCAATTGCGATTGAGATGTGTATACTGCAGCCCTTCAGGAGAGAGCATGAATATAAAGCAAGTGTTGTCGCAACTTATGGCGCAGCGTAGTCGGCTTGATGATGCAATCGTAGCTTTACAAAAACTCTCGAACGAAAGTGCGGCTGCGCCCCATGTCGCGTTAGTAGGCTTGAATGGTCGGCGGCGGCGGAGGCGCATGAGCCCGGAAGCCAAGAAACGAATTTCTGAAATGATGAAGAAGCGCTGGGCCGAGCGGAAGCGGGCAGCAAAGTCCGCATAACCGCGACGCCAGGCGCTTACTTCGGAGCCGGCACGGCAGACGCAGAAGGTGAAATTCCCAGCTTTGCCAACGCCCGGCTCATCACTTCCGGCGAAATCTTCATTGCGTGAATACGCTCCACGATGGCAGGCGTTGCGTCGTGGAGCTTTTTTAGTTCCGTGGCCGCCGCTTCCGGATGAAGCGTAATCCGGTTCCCGGTCTGATAGGCAGCCACCAGCTCATCGGGCGACCACTCCTGTGGCCAGGTTGTATTCAGCACGTCCATGGCTGCCTTCAGCCGCAATAGCCGGCCCGGAACTCCATCCAGAAGCTCAGCGTTGGTGGTTCCCGCTTCACTGCCGTCCACCACAACATGAATTGCCTGATGGACACTGGTGCGCGGCAACGTAATGATCGTGGTTAACGTGTTGCCGTCGTAATGCCAGCCTCGAGCTTGCCCATCGTCTCGGTAAGGGAGCGCCAGTCCGTTGGCCACGACCCGTGCCGGCGGCAGTGTGCTGCGCAGGCGCACTTCGTAGCCGCGGCTCTCAATCATTCCCGCATACTTGCCCTCCACCGGGCCAATCTCAATTTGCATGCTGCCGTGTGTAGTGCGCGTGGAAAGCGGCGTCCAGGTGAACTGCGTTGCCTTGTAGCCCAGCGAATTTCCGTCGTCAGCGTAGATGCGGGTTCGGCCCGAGCCGCCG